>CAZHUN010000093.1:0-17911 GCA_964535725.1 uncultured archaeon | reverse complement strand
ACAAAAACGGAAATGAAGAAACAAAAACGTATTCGGTTCGCGTGTACGACAAATCCGAGTTTGAAACGTTGTGCCGAAAAACAGGGTTTTCTTCCATACAAACTTTTTCAGACTGGAAGGGAAATCCATATCTCCCAGATTCGGAAGACATGATTGTGGTCGCGACTAAATAAGGAGTTTCGACATTTCTTTCGGCCTGAAATATTACTTCGCGCGTTCGAACCGGTTGTTGTCGCGACCGTATTGCTTTTCCATCACGCGCTTGCATGCGTTGTCCAAATCGATTCCTTTGGAATTGGCAATGCAGCACAAGGTGAAAATGATATCGCCCATTTCCATTTCCAACTCTTGCGTTTGTTCGGACGGTTTCTTCTTTTTCGGGCCGTACAAGTGATTGATTTCACGCGCGAGCTCTCCCACTTCTTCCATGAGCCTTGCCAACATGGCGTGCGGCTCCCAATACTGGGGCGTGAATTGTTTGGTCCATTCGTCGACTTCTTTTTGAAACTCCTTTAACGGCATATTTTTTCCTCCTTTACTTCACGAACTCGAACAGTCCTTTTTGTGCGGGGTTTTCGTTTTGAAAGATGGAATTGACTTCTTTTTCGATCATCTTCAACCGCTGGCGCAGATAGTCGCTTAATTCATACTCTCGCGCCATGTCCTGTGCAATGTCCAAGTATTTGCGCACGCTTCCTTGGGCGATGGTTAGGATGATGTTTCCTCCACACTTTGTGCACTTTCCGACCAATGGAACGCGACGAAATTTCGAATTGCACTTCGTGCAGCGAAACACTTGTCTGGAGAAGGCGCGCGCATTGCCGATAATGTCGGGCAAGAAATGAGAAACCAGTACTCTTTCCAACGCGTCTTTTTTTTCCACAGCATTGATTTTGCCTTGCAATTTCGCTTGGGCGCGTATTTTTTCTTCCATGGTTTGCAATCTCACATAAGAACTTTGTTTCGGCCCGCCGTCGAATCTTTCCGCGGCGTGCGAGTAATGGAAGTTTTCATACTGCAAACTTTTTCCAATCTTGTCGGAAACGATTTCAATGCCGTCCAAAAAAGGCGAAGAGAGTTCCAAACTCTTTTCGTACAATTCGAGGGGATACTGGGCGTCGGTTTCCATTTCAAACACTTCGTTGTCCACTTCCAAGGGATTCAAAAAAGTCGTAAGCACCAATGGCGTGTCCATTTTTCCGCCCAACTTGTCCGACAAATAGGATTCGGAAAAGTTGAGCAAACAATCTAACAACATCATCACCGAATCCTGATCCCCGTCGCAGTCGTAGACTGCCAGATTTCCATAGCCTCCCACGAATGTTTTGGTGCCTTCCACCATCAGGTCGTAGACGAATTTCCCGGTTGAGGGAACTTTTCGAATGGTTTTGATTGGGTCGAGCCGGAAGTTTCCGACGACGGGAGAGCGTTTTTTCCCGTGCCGGGTTTCGATTCCGTTTTGGGCGAGCGTCTTCTTTTTTCCCACGAGAAAAGGCACGATTTTTGGAATGTCTTCGGAGTAGATTCGGATTCCGTATCCGTGAGTTTGGATTGTTTTTCCCTTTCGGGCGTAAAACTCTTTCACGATTCCGCTGTTGACGGTTCGGGTTTTTTCTTCGAAATAGTGCGGAAAGGCGCCGAAACAGTTGCACAAGAGGCCGATTTCGTGGGTCAGTCTCTCGTTCACTGAAGATGTTTTCAGGCACTTTCCGTCCGCGTGGCCGTCTGCCGTAATATATCCTCCGACGAGCGCGGCTGCGGATTCTGCGGGAGCGTTGTAGAACGCTGCCGGAACGCGCTTGTTCTTGGCATTGTTTCCCGCATTCAGAATCGAGTCAAACAGGTCGAAGTACACTCTTCCGCTCAAGGTGATGATTTCGTCGCTCTTCCTCTTTTCGACCGTTGGAATCGCACCCAGCCTTTCCCTTGCTATTTTTCGGATTTTGTCCGAAATCGGACGTTCAGTCGAAGTGAATTCGGCTTGGTACACGAATTTGGGATTGTCGGGCTTGTAGGAGTTCCGCGTCCACCCGTCTCCGAGGAAATAGCCAGTCAAAAAGCCCAGGTCTTCGTCGAGCGCGATTCGCCCCGGAAGTCTGGCGCGTTGCTTGTTGTAGCCGATGCGCGCGTTTGAAAAGTCTTGGCTTTTCTTTCCCATCACATTCATTATCTTTTCAAACCCGTCCAATGGAATCGCGTCGAAGTCGATGGCGGTGTGCAATGATTTTCCGCCATTCCGATAGTTGATTTGTCGGGCCGTTTTCCAGCATCCGCCGTTCTTTCGAATCCACGCGTCGACTTCTTTCTTGACGTTGTGCACGCGCAGTTTTTGTTTTTCGGCCTCGCTTTTTTTGAGATAATGGTCGAGAACGTCGATGCTTTCGCGCTCCGGTCCTCGAATGTCGTTCAATGCCAGCAGAAATTCTCCTTCTTCCAGCTCGGACGCCTTTTTGGGAATGATTTTTCCGTTTTCGAATACGAGTAGCTTGTGATCGTCGGTGGTTTGGATTTTTCTTCCGAACCGGGTCTTGAATTCGAGCAAGGTTTCGGGGGCTTTCCGCTTGTACAGCGCGTTCACTTTTTCTTTCTTGAGTTTTCCGTCTTCCGAGATTGTGTGGGCATACACATTTTGCAAGGGGACGAGTTCGCGGTCGCTCCCGTCGTCGTAATGCGAGATGGGAACGGTTTTCAATTCGTGGCCGTTTTCGACAACGATGGGCGTGTTTCCCGGAAGGCAATTTCTTCGACGAACGGCGATATTGTAAGGGTGCGACCACCCCAATTTTGTCGGAGAATATCCGATGACTCGGTTGACGATTCCCGCGCTCGTGTGCGGAGCGAGTCCAACCACCAATTCTCCAATCAAGTCTTCTTTGGTTTTCGTGTTGTAATAAGCGGGCAAGCGGTAGAACCGCGAGAGCAGGTCGTCTAAAAATTTAGACATGTTGACCATCCACTCTCCGCACCCTTCGTGGACGACGATGTCTTGGGGATAGAGTTCGAGCATTTGTGTATGGTGGGTGAGGGGTTTTCCTTCGACATCAAATTTGTATCCCAGCGCGAGCGCTTTCTCTACACTCAGTCCGATTTCTTCCGGTCTGAAATGCGTCAATGGCGCGTTCAGCAATTCGTATCGAATCGTGCCGTCGCGAAACACCCAAAGTCCATACTTCGCACGCAATAATCCTTTTTCCAAGGGTTCGGGTTTTTTGTCTGTATTGATGAGTCCTTTGACGCCTTTCATGGTTTCAGGCGCTTTCATTCCAAGATTTTCAGAAGCTTCTTGCATCCAATCGTGCAAGGGAATTCGGCGCTTGGCAAACTTTTGGCAGGGAGTTCCGCACTTCGTGCAGTTTTCTTCTTTCAGCGTGCTGCCGCATCTCTGGCAATAGTACAAGGGTTGTTTGAGGATTCCACACTGCATGCACTTGGTTTTCGAATCTCGTTTTTTGCATTGCGGACATTCGGAGAAGAAAATTTCCACTTCAAGGCCGTCTTGCTCGCGACTATGTTCTGTCGCTTTGTGCACGGAACGGGTTGTTCCACCGTACAATCCGATCGGAAAGAGAGAGTGGGGAGATCCTGTCATTTTGCGCGGCTTGGCCGCTTCAGGGCGCCCCATGCGTGCGCCGACAAACGTGCCCGCCTTGTCTCGAATGGACATTCCCGAAACAGCAGAAAGCATGTCCAACACTTTTTCGTGTTTTGCAGCCTCAATAAAGCTTTCTGGCTTTCCTTCCCCGAACGTGGAAAAGAAAGTCTGCGCAAATGGAAGTTCGACTAAAATTTTTTCCTGCAATAGTTTGTGCGGCAACCCAATGGCTTCCATGCGCGCCTTCAATTCAATGCTGTTTTCAAATTCGAGGCGCGCGATTTTTTCTTCTTCTCGCACGACTTCGCATTTTTGTACGGACGTCACCATTTCCAAAACACCTTTCGGTTCGAGTGCGGTGTAATAGTGCAAGTGGAAAGGATGCAGCGGTATCCCTAACTCTTTGGAAAGTTGGAGAGAAGTCTCTCCGTCCAAGTTGCGCAGGTTTTGGTGCGCGTAGTCCAAATCCACGGCTGTTTTTTTTCCGGCGATCGCGGCGTGCAAGTCTTTTTCCCACCATTCTTCCACGTAACCGGACGGAACGAGAGGATGCGCCGTTTTTCTAAAATCGCCGTAAGTAGTCAGCAAGTCGCCCAAGAACAAAATTTGGCGGATGAGGGGACGGACTGCATACGCTTTTTCGGCATTGTCCAATCGCAACACTTCTCCCGACTGCAACAATACAGTGGGCCCTTCGATGGAAGAGACGGGAAACAATTGTGCGGCTTTTCCCGGACGTTCGATTTTGATGTGCGTTCCCACGGCAATAAAATCGTCCAACACTGCCATAGTGGCGGGATGAATGCCTTTTCCCATCAATCCTGTATTTCTGCTTTTTCCATACCGAATGCGGAATCCGCCGAACGCCATGGGATACGCGAGCAAGGGCCGTCCGGCCGCAAGCCTGTCGAGGTATTTATAGTTCGGCTTCAACGACACGACTTTTTCTGCTTTTTTTTCCACTTTGATGATTTTTTCCAGCCAGCTCCAGTCCAGTCCAATGCTTTTGGTAGTTTTGATGACCCATTCGGCTTTCAACGCGACTCCTTCCGTTAATACCAAAGCCACGGCTCCGCGCACGCGGTTGGTGGCAAATCTCGGCAAATCTCGGTACGTAGAAACTTCGGATTGTTCGCTCGGAAGGCCGTTGATGCACACTGGACAGTTTCGAACGACAGTGCGAATTTCTTCGTCCGTCAACGTGATTTGCCGCGTGGCACTTTCCCGCTGATAGAGATTGATTTCTTCCACGTAGCGTTCGACTTCTTCTTCCATGGGCTTATACCTGTCCAACCCCATTTTTTGCCGTGCCAAGTCTCCCAAAATGAGTGGAAGTACAGTCGCTCGTCCGCCGGCAGCGCGAATGGGACCGGCAAACCAAATGTCCACGTACTCGCTTCCGTCCGGATTTTTGGCAATTCGAATTTCTGGAAGGCCATCAATGGGAGAAACGACAACGCCTTCGGTTTCGATGACGAGTGCGGCTTTAATCGCAATCTCGAGTCTTTTTTGTTTGTCAGGAAGTGTACACCATTTTTCGTCCAAAATTTCCGTGAAAATCTGCACAATGGCTTTCATGCGGTCGCCTTTTTGTTCCAAAAACGCTTTCCGATAGGCTTCTGCAATTCCCGGAGGTCCGGTCAATCGTTCGGCGCGCGAAGCCACGTCTTTCACGGGAACGGTTTCGACTTTTTTGCAAGCATCCAACCCTTTTTTTCGGCAAATTTCGGCAATGTCGAACTGTTGTTTGGTCCGTTCTCCCAACAACTGCATGTAGGTCTTTATTTTTTCCGAAGCGGGGAGCTCGAAGTTCCAGTCAGTCATGCGCTTGCGCCCCTTTTTCCCGAGGCTCCCGTTTCGCGAGCGCGCGAAAGGGCCCATTCGGCCATTGCGTAGGCCGAGTTCGCGAGGCATCTTTCGATGCCTCTTGCAAAAATCGGGTTTTGCGGAGCAAAAAGGCTCATGTTTTTTCCCCTTGCAAGTAGTGCATTTCCGAAATCTGCCTGGTTTTCAAGTTCAACACCGGAACAATGCACGGCGTGGCTTTGATGCCCCGCTCGATTTGGTACTTGGAAACCGCTTCGAAAGTGGAAGAATTGATAATCGTACATCCCCTGTATTGCGCGTAGCCGATGTGATGCTGGTCCCCCCCAATGTAAATATCCGGCAACTCGCGAATGACCAAATAATTCTTTTTTTCGGGCACGTATGGTTGTTTGATTCCATACCCGCAACTTAGGTCTCTCCGCTTTAACAATTCGACAATCACTTCTTGGGGTTTGGAAGCGTTAAATCCCGAAACTTGGGTGTAAAAGTCGTGCAACGAGCCTCCATGATAGACAACCACTTTCAATCCTTCGATTTCAATCCATCCCGGCGAGCCGATGAAGTGGAAGTTTTCTTTTTCGAACAACCGCGGCACGTATTCTTTGGCAATCGCGGGCTGGGGGTCGGCCCAGCGCACGGCATCGTGCTGTCCGGGACAAATAAACACTTGTACTCTGTCAGGAATTTGGAGCAAGAATGCCTCCAACGCACGGTATTGTTCGTACACGTCTTTGATGTTCAAATCATTGTACTGGTCAGGATACACTCCCAATCCGGCAATGGTATCCCCCGCAATAATCAAATAGCCTGTTTTTTCCGCCAATCGCTTGTCGGCTTCGCTGCCATACTGTCCGTTAATCCATGCGAGAAAATTGGAAAATTCTTTTTCGTAAAAAAGTTTGCTTCCCACATGCAAGTCTGAAATGACGGCCAGATTCACATCGCGTTCCGCAGTTTTTGGCGCGCGCTGGGGCATTTCAGGGCGGAGGATTTCTTTGACAATCAGCAAATCCCCGCCCCCTTTCACGGCTTTGACTCCAATCACTTCGTCGGGAATGAGCGTGCGTGCCATTTCGTGCATTTTTGGATCGTTGGCCAATGCAAGGGCGGTGATGGAAGAGTTGAGGTCTTCCAAATTCAGAATCCAGTGGTTGTTTTTGGAGAGGCGCTTTTCTTGCAGCATGGCGATAAACTGCACTTGTCTTCCCTTTGGCGCTTTGGCAATGGCTTCGATGGGTTTGGGAGAAAAATTCACGCGCTTTTTCAACTCGCTTTCGAGGAACAAGAACTTGTCTTGGAAGAACCGCACAAAATCCGCTACTTTTCCTTCGCTATAGCTTTTTCCGCTCACATCCAGCTCGTGCAGTAGCCTGAAATTCGCGATTCCGGGAGTGTCGTTTTTGGAAAGCGCGAGCACTTGGAGTTGTTGAATATTTCCCAACTTGGTTTCGCTTTTGAGGAGAAAGTCTTCCACCAATTGTTGCGTCAGAAACAGGTTTTCGTGCGATAGTTGTTCCACTACTTGAAAGGGGTCGGAATGTTGGAGTATGAGGGAAAGCGCGGTCTTGTCGAGCATGGCGCCTTTTTGCGCTGCAAACTGTACGAGCTCGGTTTCGAGTGCGCCCATGCTTTTCACTTTGTCTTTTCCTTAATGGCCTCCAATGCACTGATGATTCCCCAAATCTCTGTCCGAGTATGCGAAGGCATGTTGATGTCGTTCGAAACATCGTCCAATAGATACATGGCCGCACTCAGGTTCACGCTCGGGTCTTTGGGAATGTTGGCCACTTTTTCCCGCGATTGGTCCACGGCGTTTCGAATATTGCGCGGAACACTCGAATCTTCCAAAATGGAGGTCATCAACTCGAGCACGCGAGCCACTTCGTCTTGTACAGTCACAGCCAACCCGTTCCTATTTTTTTGTTAGAGATTAGGGCATTTGATGGAATGCCATTGTAGTTGAATCCAGCGCGCAATTGTTTTTAATGCGGTAGTTTTGGTCGAAGTTCCAGTCCTCGGCGAAGGGAGTTCAAAACAGTCCCAAATTCTTTTCCAGCCATTCTTTCAACTGGTCATCGGACTTTCCCGTTTCCGCGAAGGGAGAAAACTGGAACAAGGCCTTGGCAAGCCCGATTTGCTCTTTCGAATACAAGTCGCTTTTGTTATAAACGACAATGAAAGACTTTTTCGAAAACTGTTGGCGCAGTTTCTCGAACAACGAAAATTGTTCGGCAATTCTGTATCCACACGTTTCCGAAGGGTCTACGACAAACGCCACTTTTCCCGGCAAATGCGCCAGCGCGCTCAATGCTTTGCGTTCAACGGGATTGTGCTTTTCCCTGTCCAACAATCCCGGACAGTCCACGATTTGCAATTCCGCGCGGCGAATGGACACTTTTCCCACGTTGATGGATTGGGTCGTGAATGCGTACTGGGCAATGGTTACATTGGACCCAGTCAATCGCTTCAACAGCTCGCTTTTTCCGGTATTGGGAAATCCGGACAACAATAGTACGGGAGAAGTTTCGTCGATTTTTGGAAGCTCTTTCAGCTTTCGTTTGGCGTCAACAACAGTCTGAAAACTGGATTCGCTTTTGCGCACCACAGAAGCCAATTTTCCGTACGCTTTTTTCGTTTCTTGCGCGAACTGTCCATAATCTTCCCTTCTGCGAATGCCGTGCAATTGGTGCACGCTTTGAAATCGCAACCTTTTCAACAATTGTGCGGTCTTTTCCAAATGCCCCAAGGCTTTGCGCAGCGCGTCCACATCCAACTCCGCCCCCAATGTTTCTTGCTGAAATTTTGACAAAGTTTCAATGTTGGGCACTTCGCGGACTTCGCGTTTCAAAAAGTCCCGCAAGTATTCGGACGCTTTTTTGACCTTGTCGACTTCGTGGCGTTTCGCGTTTTCAAAACGGTTCTTCGAATACTCGCTCTGTCCAGTCTCTTTCCGCGCGTTGCGGAATGCCGCTTCCAAAATTTTTTCCAACATTTTTTTCCAACTTTTTGCGAAAAAAGCCTTTCGGCGATTTATAAACCCTTTGTGCCCTGACACTCCTTTAAATGGTTTGTTCTCTCAAACTCTTTCGGTGAACCAAAGTGGATTTCGACTTGTACAAGGGAAATTACAAGCTTTTGATGGCAATTCCCGCCATCTTAATCGTGGTTTTCATTTTTTTAATCGCAGTTTTTCCCGGCATTCAAGAAGGCATCGACTTGAAGGGTGGAAGTCAACTCATCATCCAATCTTCCAAATCCTTGGACCAGCGCGAAGTGCAAGATTTTGTCCAAAACAATTTTGACTTGTTGGACGTTCGGGTAGCAACCATTTCTTCTCCGCTCGGAAACAGCGTGCGCGTGGAATTTGCGTCGAGCACAAAACTGTCCAACGCGGAAAATTTGGTCAAAGAGGCACAAGCGTCTCTCGCTTCCAATCCGGAGGTTGCGAAAAATTCCGCCTTGCAGGCCTTGCAAGCCTTGGGCGTTTCTCCGATTGGCGATATTCCCGACCAGCTCGTTTCCCAAAGCATGGACGCGTTGAACTCTGCGAAAGCATCGCAAAACGATTCCATTGCCAAAAGCTTCATCGAACATTTCGGACTTCCTGCAGACTCGGCATATTCTTCCACGACCATTTCTCCGGTGCTGGGACAATTGTTTTCTACGGGCGGACCGTGGATTGCGTTGGTGGCATTCATCCTCGTCATTCTCGTCATTTTCGCCTTTTTTCGCGAATTGATTCCTTCCTTGGCCATCATCTTTGCCGCAGTTTTCGACATGTTGACGGCGGCCGCGGCCATGACGTTGTTCGGCATTCCCTTGTCCTTGATCACCATTCCCGCGCTATTGTTGATTGTCGGCTATTCGATTGACACGGACATTTTGCTGACGACCCGGATTTTGAAGCGGGTGGAAGGCACGGCGCGCGCGCGCGCGTTCGATTCCATGAAAACTGGACTCACCATGTCTTCCACGACATTGGCGGCTTCGGCAGTCATGATGCTGTTGGCGTATTACACCAATTTGGGAGTCATGTTTGACATTGCGTTCTTGCTCTTTTTCGGACTGATTGGAGACATGATTTCAACATGGTTCATGAATGCGCCCATGCTGTTGTGGTATGTGGAGAAAAAAGAGGCCAAAGCATGACCTGGTACACGTCGTGGAAAGTCTGGTTGATGGTTGCTGTCGTATTGCTTAGCTTGTTCTCGATTCTTTTCGTGGGACTGAATTTGGGAATCGATTTTAAGGGAGGCACCAGTTTTCAAATCCACTTGGCCGAAAAAGTGACCGACCAAGTCACGAAAGACAAGATTCGTTCTACCATCCAAACCCGTTTGGACTTTTCGGGATTGAAAGGAAGCAATGTCAAGTTTGTCGGCGACCAGCTCGTTACGGCAGAATTGCCCGAAGTCAATCCAGATGAAATCGAGCGCTTGCAAACTTTGTTGCTGAAGCAAGGAAAGTTCGAAGTCACGTTGGACGGCAATCTGTTGTTCAACGGCAGCGACGTGATTGAAGTCGTGAAAGACAGTGCGAGGGGATACTCTATTTCCCAAGAAGGCGGCTATTATCGTTGGACGCTTCCGTTTGTATTGAACGACCAAGGCAGTCGAAGTTTTACAGAAAAAGTCTTTCACACGTGCGCCGCCACCGGTTTTCAAAACAGCCAAACCCAGTACTCGTGTCCGAGCACGTATTTTTTTATCGACCGGCCTTTGGATTCGATTCTCGTCACAGATTCTAAAACCCGCTCTTCCGACGTGCTTTCCTTTTCGACCGGCAACAGCACGCAAGGCATTCCCGTCAACACTTCCTTGGACGAAGTCGTGAACAACGCGCAAGTTCCCTATCTCGTGCTCGATTCAAACCTTTCAGTTGCAGATTTGACCAAATTGCAACAACTCGCACAGTCTTTTCGCAAGGCCATTGTCGTGCCTTCCCTTTCCGAAGACGCCAAAAAGGCCTTGACCGACAACGGCTTTTCGATTAATGTGGCAGTTCCTCCCGAAAAAATTCCCTGGCTCTGGTATGCGGCTGGCGTGCGCGAAATCATTTCATTGAACGAGACCGTCACCAACCAAGAACCGTTTGTTGCTTCCGTAACCTCGCCCAACTTGCAAGTATATTCGAGTCTCGTCGTTACCGGAGTTTCGCAATCTTCTAGCGAAGCCCAAGCGAATCTCAAAAGCTTGTCAGTATTGTTGGAATCCGGTTCTTTGCCAGTCGGAGTGGACAACGTGAGTCGTCAAACCGTCTCTCCCACGCTGGGAAAAGACTTTTTCAACGCCACCCTGTTGATTGGATTGGCCGCTCTCATCGCAGTCGCGATTGTACTCTACATCCGCTATCGCGTGTTGGGAATCGTGCTTCCCATGATGGTGACTGTGGCGGCCGAAGTCATTATCGTTTTGGGAATCGCGGCCGCGTTGCGCGTGTCGCTCGACTTGGCCGCGATTGCGGGGATCATTGCCGCAGTAGGCCCCGGAGTCGACGATCAAATCGTGATTACAGACGAGTTCTTGCACGGCAAGCGGGAAGAGGCCGAAAACATGAATGTCGTGCAACGCGCCAAGCGCGCTTTTTTCATCATCTTCGCTTCCGCGGCCACGGGCATTGCCACCATGCTTCCCTTGCTGCTCATGGGTCCCAGTTTTGGACTGGGCTCTTTGGTCGGCTTTGCCATTACGACCATGATCGGAATTTTAGTAGGCGTATTGCTCACACGCCAGGCCTTTCAAGAATTCGTCAAAGACGCGATCCACCAATTCAAAACCGACTAAAAAGCTTCAGCGGTTGGAATTCCCGCTCGTTTCAGCGCGAAAAACCAAAACAAAATAATCAGCGCTGACATGGCAAACCAGCTCGCGAGGTGAACCCATTGCGCGAATTCTGCCCCAAACCATTGCGCGCTTTGCAAAACAACCAGCAAGCGCAGCACATTCGCAATCAACAATCCAATGCCACCCGCAACCATCCAAATGAGTTTGGTTTTTCCCTTTGGCTGTTTGAGTGGAAGAACGACGGCCAGCCAAACGCTCAAGCTCGCGAGTCCAGTGCACGATTCTGTGATGGCAAAAAAGTCGTTTCCCACTGCGATTTGGTTTTCCAAAACCGGAAAGTGCAATGCGTTTCCAACAATCGATGCCAGTATGTTTTCCAGCCAACTCCAATTTCCGAACCAAAGAATCACAGTTGAGACTGCATACACCAAAAAAAACAAGAACGCGTACCGAACCATGCGCGGCGGCCCTTGCGTGAGCCGGTTGCGCCTCCGTTCGCTACCAAGCGAACGTCTGTTGAGCACTAAGCTCAACACGGCTGGAACGCGTGCTACTTTCAGCAGCACTTGCTTCGCTTTTCTGAGCCGGCGACGCGTGCTACTTTCAGCAGCACTTGCGCGAATCTCGTTGCTCAATCGAACTTGCTCCGATTTTCCTTTGGCAAATGGACCATTTTTGCGTTGCAAAAATTGGTCGCTTCGCTTGCGCATGCTACCACGGCACTTTTTTGATTTTCAGCCAGAACGCGATATAGTTCGACAGCAAATGCGTGACTACCGTGAATGCGGCCACCACAATCAATTCATTGGCGGTAGGAATGTGCCAATGCGCCGTCAACAAGTATGCGCCTACTACAAAATCCAACTGGTCCAGTCCCGGAGTGGGCGAGCCGGAGGGAAGGAACAATCTTCGTTTCAAAAAACTGCCGGCCAAGTCTCCCATGAGCGCTCCGAAAGCGATCAAAGGAGCCAACCAAAAATAGTACGGCGAAAACAAGGATGCGTACTGGGGAAAGACGAAAAAAATGCTCCATCCAGCAATCGTTCCCATAACAATTCCGCCGATGAACCCGCGCCACGTCTTTCCGCTTCCGAACATTCGTTGTTGGTCGGGAAGTTTTTTTCCAAAATCCATGGGCGTCTTTCCGGCGAGCAATACTGCGGAAGAATTGGCAAAGTACATGGGAACGAGAAAGAACGCGATTTGAATCCAAAAATTCAACTCTAGCGCCATTTTAGAATTGGAAAAGCAAATGCTTTAAAGGATTAAATGCGGAGCAACGTCGAAAGCACGAGAGCCAGCAACGCTGCCGTCAGCGTGGCCAAAAAATTGACTTGCGTATTGTCGAGCTTTCGCTTTTCTTCCCATCTCGATCCCAAAACGCTGTCCGCGACCTGGCCCAAAAATCCGGAAACAAGCACCAAAATTGTTCCACTCACATTTTGAAATGCGATCCAATAAACCATTGCGATGATGGCCGCTCCAAGCAATGCCACTCCTTCTCCGAGCATAGAAACTCCGCCGTTTTTTCCAGTCTGGATTGTTTTTCCCGAAAGAATGTCGAACGGTTTTTCTTTTGACAGCATGCCGATTTCCGAACTGAATGTATCGCTCAATGCGCACGCCATGGCCGCAAAAAACGCCAGCGGTTGTTGCAATGCAAGTGCGAGCACCGCGACTCCCGCGTTTCCGATAATATTTCCAATGCCGCGCACTTCGTGCTTGGGGCCGCGTTGCAACCGCGCCCAGCGCGTGACGCTTTCCCCGAGAACAAAAAACAATACGATTACGCCCAGCGCAGTCCATCCGCCGACTGCACTTTTTTGGCCGAGCACAAAACTCAGTATTCCCAAGGCAAGGGCCATTACAATGCCTTTGGCGTCTAACACTTTTTTCCAATGGGCCAAGAAGGCGAAGACAATGAGAAAGAGCAATACGAACAAAACTTGTTCCATGGCGTCACTCTTTTCCTGAAGCTTTTGATAAAAGGTTCATGCGGTCACGCTTTTGCTTTTTGCACGCGCGCGGTGACGACTTCTACGCGCTTGACGGGAGCGATTTTTTTCGCTTCCGAATGCCATTCGTTGAGTTTGTTGCCGCAAGAAATGTCGAACACGAGCTTGTCAAAATGGCTTTCCTTTGCGCTCTTTTCCACGGCTGCGCGGACAAGGTGATACACCGCGCTGGCCTGCGGTTGGGCCAGCTTGTTTGCCGAAACGACTACGGTATGAATGCGTGCTTGAACGCCGTCCTTGCACGAAACGTTTTGCACAATGTCCACCTTACTGTTTCTGCGTCGGACAGTCCTTCGCAATTCTCCCGGATTCAATTGCATGCCCGCGACTTTCGTGTACGCGTTGCTTCCTTGAACATTATCCACTTGAAAAATCAATTGCACGGGAGAGCGTTTTGCGCTCGAAGAAACTTCGCGCGCGAACACTTTGACGGTTCTGCCAATTACAAGTTCGGGCTTTTCGGCCGGAGTTTCGAGCAACGGTCTTTCTTCAAACGCTTTCGGAGACAATACCGTAAACCAGCGCTTTCGCTTCCACTTGTCGATTTGAGATTTCGGAGTCGCCATTTTACTTCACCAACAACTTCGCCTGTTCGGGCGTGTATCTCCAGTCTTCCGCCAATTTTCCATTACGAATATAGTAGGCAGCAAGTCTTCGAATTTTCGAAACCGTCAACTGGTAGCCCCGCTTGGCGGTAGTGTCTTTCTTGTTCGCTTCCAAATGTTGCAACAATTGCACGCTTTTTCGGATCAAATTCGTCAAATCTTCTGGCATTTCCGGCAAGAGCTTTTTTTCCGCCAACACTTGCGAAACCCGTTTTCCCAAGGTTTCTTTCACATTCGGAATCCCGTACTGGTCGCGCAAAATTTCTCCAATTTGCGCTGATGTCCTTCCCTGATTGGCCAATTGCACAATCGCTTCTTCAATCTCTTTCGCGCTCAAACCGCTCCACGCAATGCCTTCGCCAGCCTTGGCCTTTTTCGACTTTTTAGACGCCATTTTCTTCAATCCGAAATACGTTAAATTGCCCAGCGCAATCGTTTCGAGTAGCGCCAGCACAATGTTGGAATACCTTACAAAAACGATTTAAAAGCCTTTTGTCAAAAGCCTTGGGAAAAAAAGGCTTCGCCTATAGCCATCTTTTGGCCGTTTCCAACACTTTCCTAGCCAATCGAATGGTTTTTCCGCGCTTGTCTTTGGCCGGATTGGCTTCGACCAAATCCATTCGGCGCACTTTTTTGGATTCCAGCACTCGCCCTACAAGCGCCAGACCTTCTGCTTCCGAAAACCCGTTCTTTTCCGGAAATCCCGTTCCCGGGACCAGTTTCGCGTCAAAAACGTCGATGTCGAACGAAACATAGAGGGTTTTCGCCCGCGCCAAAAACAGGCCGAGTTTTTTTCCCGCCAACGCTTGCTTGGGGGACAAAAACATGATGCAGTGGCGCTTCAAAAAACCGCGTTCGATGGGGTGGATTTTCCGCACGCCCACTACCAACACGTCTTCCGGTCGGACGATTTTTTCTTCCACCAGACTGCGCAACCAGTCCTCGTGCGAGGGGGGAACAAAAAAGTCCATGCAGTCCGGATGCGCATCAAATACTAACAGGGAAAAATTTTTGTGCGCGCGGGCGAACGCGCGGACGAGCGCGTAGCTCAACTGGTGATCCCCTCCCACAAACAGCGCGTTTCCGCGGATTTTGGAGGCGGTTTTTTCGATTTCCTCCAATCCCTGTCCAACATTCTGTGTATTGAAGTGGAGCCTTGTTCCGCGCGGAGCGATTTTTTCGGGCGCCAGTTCCACGCCTTCATTCTTTCCCAAATGTCCCAAACCGAACGGAATGCGATAGACAGTCACGAATATCTGGCCCTTTCTTCAATCTCTTTCATGTGCCGCACGACTTGTTTTCCTTTCGCGAAATGTTTCTCGTACGCTGTCAATAATTCTTTCCACTCTCTCCCGCTTTCCGGGTGCGTGGCCGTGAATGTTTTTTGCAGTCCGAGCAAATCCGTTGCCTTGTCTTCGACGTCTTTCGAATAATAGGAAAGTCCGAAGTCAATCAGGCACACTCTTTTTTTTTGGACGATGACGTTGCTCGTGGTCAAGTCTCCGTGCACGATTCCATTTGCGTGCAATATTGCGACAATTTTTCCCAATTCTTTGGCCATCCACGACTCGTGAGAAAAACTTTCTTTCATCCGCTTTCCTTCCAAAAATTCCAACACCAAGCGCGCGTTTGGCAAATCCATTTTCAACACTCTCGGCGTGCGCACTCCCGCACTCCGCGCGCGCTGCAAGAGGCCAGCTTCAGTCTTGGTGCGCGTGGTTCGAATGCGTTGGTCTAAAATTGGATTTCGGTATTGTTTGGCCTCGCGTTCTTTGACGACTACCTTTTCCCCCGCATAGTCGCTTTCGAACAACCGCGCTTCCGCGCCATGAGCCAATTCTTTCATGCTTTTCCCGCACACTGGTCTTGCAATTGCCGTAAAACGTTTTTCCACTGCCCCTCCAACGCGCGCATGGCTTGCAAGGCGTTGGTTTCCGAAACCGGCAATCGGTCCCCATTGTTTTGGACTATTTTTTCTTGCAAGGAAATCCCTTTCTGCATCAACTGTAACGCCGTTTCCACGCTTTGCCGCGCTTTTCCATAGTTGGAAGAAGGCGCGCAAGAAGGCGAAATACTAGAATCTTTTGCGACAAACTCTTGCGCGTTCTGCATTTGCCAAACGGCATTCAACCAATGCACTCGCGCCCCGGTCAAGTCGGCAATTCGAGAATCGTTCCAAGGAAGTCGCAGTTCTGCTTCCAATTTCAACGCTTCTTGTTCGTACAAGGCTTGTCCAGCCGAAGAAGTCGGCAAAAACAAGGAATCGTCCAATCCGTATTTTTCGTTCAATGCATTCCATTTGGCATCGCTCGCATCGAAGCGGTTCAACCAGAACAGTCCAACCAAGACAAGAACAAACAACACGAGAACGACTTTGTAAAGGGTTTTCATGTTGGAAAAAAAGGCGAATGGGCTTTTAAGGAGTTTTCCCCCAAACGCGTTATGTTGCAGCTTCGTTGGGTGCTGGCTCCCGGAATCGTGTTTCACGAGTTTTCCCACGCAGCCATGTGCTTGTTGTTGGGCGTGCGGGTTTTCGAAGTCAAATGGTTCGGTGCGCAAGCATTTGTCAAGCACGTGCATCCGACGCCGTTGGCCGGTTGGTTGATTACGCTCGCGCCATTGCTTGTGGGACAAGTGGTGGGTTTTTTCCTCCTCGCCTCCGCCTTTGGCATTCCATTCGGCTTTCTCTCTTTGTTGCTGGTTTGGCTGGGCATTTCCGTTCTCTTGTTTTCCTTTCCCAGCGGCCACGATGTTTCCAACGCGTTTCGCTCGTTGAAAGAAGGATACCAAAATTTTTTCGCCCGCTCTCCCGCGCACGGCTTCGCCGCTCTCATTTCCCTTCCTTTTGTCGCCCTTCCGCTCGCGCTCGTTCTGGCTTTTTTGTGGTTGTTGGACACGATTTGGATTTTGCGCGGCGCGTGGACATTGTATGTGTTCTCCATCGCCGTGCATTCTCCCGTAGCGCTGCTTTGACTAATCAGTGGAAAATCTTTGCATATTTTTCGTATGCAGCCTTGGCTTCTTCAGAATCTCTCTCGATCTTGGAAACAAACGATTGGAGCAAGCGCTTCGCTTTTGGATCTGACTCGGTCGCAATTTCTTTCTTTACTGCGTCAATATTTTCTTGAGTGTTTCGAACCAAATGGTTCAAGTTCGAAAGCGCAACGGACGGATTTTCGGCCAATTCCACTAGGCGCAAAAAATTCCCTTTCAAGCCAATTATTGCATTGCCAAAGACATCCGAATCTATTTTGTCATGTCGAAAGACAGGGCGTACTTTTTTCTCAAGCACTTCGCCCGTTTTTTTTGCGAAAAAAACACCGACCGCTTTCGCGTTTTCCTTTCCGGCCAAGCGCACAAAATTCAACAACGTTGCAAAAGTGGACTTGTAATAAAGTCTTCCGTGGCGGTGTTCTCCCGGGATGAACTTTTCTTGAAAAATGGAAATCTTGTTCAACTCGTTCCGCGCTTCCTTGGGAATCTTTTTGAACTTTTTTTGGTTGGAAAGAACCAATTTTCGAAATAACAACCTCTGGGCTACCGCCTTCGCGTTGGTTTCAAGATCGCCTAGTTTGACCCGCGTAAAAGATTGCGGTTTTTTTCCCCAGCGTCTTTCCATCGAGTCGTACGTTTTTAATAGGTGTTTTTTTGAAATCGGAACGTTGCGTTTCTTTTCAACAAGCATTCGAGAAATACGCTTTTTCTTGTATAATAAATCAACTAGTGAGCTTTTCCCGCAACCCTTTTATAGGCGGAAAACCCCTTCTTTGCACATGAAGCGGAAGTTGAAGGGGAAAAAGCGCAAGTCGGCAAGAGCGGGAAAAAAAGTCCGAAAATCGGGCTTGCAAAAATTTCGCCAGCTCGACAGCGAATTGCGCTATCGCTACCGACACGTGTGGTTGTTGTTGGGAATCATTCTACTGCTCGCCGCCTTGTACGGTTGGAATAGCGAATTGTCGAACGCGTTGAATGCGCAGCGAGATTTTTCCCAGCCCTTTTCCTGGCGCGCAACCTTTTCCGACCCATGGTATAACGTGTTTGGAGTTTTGGGAATTTTGTTCATTGCCAGTTTTCTTTATCCTTGGTATG
>CAZHUN010000092.1:0-18036 GCA_964535725.1 uncultured archaeon | reverse complement strand
GAGCTCGTACCCGTTTTCGTGCAAAAAGGATTCGATGGCTTGGCCGTCGGCTTGGTTCAACGAACAGCCGTAACTTTCGACATACGCTTTCTTCATGGTCATCGGTGAACAATCCAGTGCACAAACCATCCCGCAATTCCGGAAAGCGAGAAGAGAAAGAACGGGTTTTTCGTGAAGTCGCTTGCGAGAATGTTTCCGGCAACCGCAAACGCGGCTCCCAACGCCGTTCCCGTAGTGGTTCCCGGAGAGAAGAGATAATTGTTGTAATGGTAGGCGCCTACGGCGATGTAGAATGCGAGTACACACCCTGCCAACCATGCGATGGGAAACAAGAATCCTTGAACGCGTTTGGAAGAGAGCGCTTCCGCGCTGTAGTGTACCGCGAAGTAGGCGAGGAAAAATCCAGCAAGGGGAGCCAACCAATACGCTGGGTTTTCTCTCCCGTCCGTGCTCCAATGTCCGAAGATTGCGCTTCCGCTGTCAATCCATTGCAGCGCAAAAAATATGATGTACAAAACGGCAAGGGCAATCAACGCTGTCTGCCACGCTCTCATGTGGGAAACTTTGTCCATAATACCTTTAAAGCGCTTTCCTTGCACGAGGAATTGGAGGGGTTGGAATGGCGGAAAGCATTGAATTGCCGTGGGTGGAAAAGTATCGCCCGCAACGGTTGAAAGAAGTGATTGGCCAGCAGGAAATTTCCAAGCGCTTGCAAAGTTACGTGGACCACAGAAATTTGCCCAATTTGCTGTTTTCCGGCCCTGCGGGAGTGGGAAAAACCTCTTGCGCCGTGGCCATGGCACGCGAACTGTTCGGCAACTCTTTTCGGCAGAATTTTTTAGAGCTTAACGCGAGTGATGATCGTGGGATAGATGTTGTTCGAAACACGATCAAAGACTTTGCTCGCACCATGGCCTTCGATGCGGGGTTCAAAATCATTTTTTTGGACGAAAGCGACGCGCTGACCGCCGATGCCCAACAAGCCCTCCGCCGAACCATGGAAAAGTACACGCGTACCGTGCGTTTTATTTTGTCTTGCAATTATTCGAGCCGAATCATCGAGCCCATTCAATCCCGTTGCGTCGTCTTCCGCTTCAAACCCATTTCTGCCAAAGAAGTGGAAGACCAGTTGCAAAAAATTTCGAAAGGGGAAAGCGTTTCTCTTTCTCCAGACGCTGCCAAAGCTGTGGTGTATGTTTCGCAAGGGGACATGCGCAAGAGTATTAATGTATTGCAAGCTGCTTCCGCCTTATCCAAAAAAGTGGACGAGGAAAGCGTGTACAACGTGGCTTCGCGCGCGCGACCGGAAGAAGTGCAAGAGTTGATCGAGTTGGCGTTGGATGCCAACTTTTTGGAAGCGCGCAAAAAACTCGACTCTTTATTGTACGAGCACGGCATGAGCGGAGAGGATGTGATTCTGCAATTGTACCGCGAAGTGCTGGCCTTGCCCGAAGACAAACTGGACAGCAAGACAAAAATCGCGCTAGTGGACATTATTGGAGAGTACAACTTCCGCCTCGTCCAAGGCGCTTCGGAGCGCATTCAATTGGAAGCGTTGATTGCCCAGTTCATGAAGTTCAAGAAATAGCAAACTTTTCGATTTTGGCTTTAGCGTCTCGCACGAGCTGCTCGGCCCTTTGGCGATTGTTTAATCCCAATATTTGTGCGATTTGTTGGTAGGACTGATTTTCCAAGTAGCGGAGGCGAACGGCCCGTTCTTGAGACCGCGGAAGAAAAACATAGGGAAGAAAGTGCTTCACCAGGTCCCTGTCTTGCACTAAATTCCCCTTTCGCTGTGTGCGATATCCCAACCGAAGTTCTGCAAGATATTTTCGCAGCGTTGAAGGGGAAATGCCGACGCTTTTTCTGATGAAAGCCGCCGGGTGGCCTTTCTTGGCCAGCTGGGCGATTTTCGGAATCAGCGCGTTCCTTCTTTTTCTGGCTCTTTCGAGAATGTACTCGACTTGTATCTTGCGCACTATTTTGGAATTTCTCACTTTGTGCACCTTGTTCATTTTGTAGACATATCCGTGTTCTGCTCCTACCTTGTTTGCAATGTCTTCCTGGCTTAGGCGGGTGTTGGCGAGCAGGGAAAGGATTCGGTCGCGCTTGACGGCAGGTCTAGGCATGCTTGGACTACGTCTTTGAAGAATTAAAATCTTTCATCGTCTTCTGGTGGAAGAAGTGGTCCAACAACACAGAATTTTTTCTCCACTCGGAGAGAGGAATGTTCAATTTCGTTCCGATGTAAGAGACTGCCAGTTTCATGTCGGAAAAGCGCAAGGGCGTTTCTTGCAAGGCCTTTCGCACGGTTTCGCGGATGACCCACACGCCAAGGCCGATGTTGTACTCCGGGCCTACTTCGCGAAAGATGATGCACGCGCCTTGGCGGTTTTCTCCAAACAAGTGTTCGGCCACGGCGAGTTTTCCCGCATAGTATCCTCCTGCCACGTTTTCCGCATAGGAAGTTCTTCCTTCGAAGAACTCGAAATCCGCGCTGATGTGCGCTTCCTGTCCGAAGTTCCACGGCGTGCCCGGCTGCCATGCTTCCAATTGTTCGAAACTCCACGCGCGCGGAAGCAGCAAAACGTAAAAATCGTTTCCCCATTGCTTGGCGTGAAAGAGTTGCACACTATCGATGAAAGAATTGCTTTTGATTTCTTCCAACAAGTATTCGGAAATCGAATCGTCGACCGCAGTGATGCTCCAGCGTGTGGGAACAAACTTTCGCTTTTGCCGGATTCCCAATGTTCCGGCGCTGAGGAGGTTGTGGATTTTGTGCACGGCAATGTTCGAATCGTACAATTCTTGCATCGCAATCTGGGACTTGGCCGCGGTATCCCCAGTCAAGTATTCAATCTTTTTCGGAATGCGCGGGTTTTCTTGGAATTCCAATTCTTTCAAACTGCCTTGCGGGCCTATTGGTGCGAACGTGTCGGAAAATTCCATGTCCAGTTTGGGCATGCGCTCCCATTCTACGTGCACGTCGAACGGTTTTTCGGCCTTGGCCAGTTCTTGAATGTCTTGAATGTTGTAAGAAGGGTTTCCGGCTTCCGAAGCTTTGACAGAAGTCGCGCTTCGCAGCAATTGTTCGCGAAACCCGACAATGTCTTCCAAAGGAATGCCGTACCATGCTTCGGGATTGTCCAAAAATCCCGCGCTTTTGGAAATGAAGGCGGGAGAAAGTGGGGCTATCGAAATATTAGGATAGTTGTTCCACGAAACAAACACGGAAGGGGGAGTGGTTCCTTCGAACTGCTTGTCTTTCAATTGCAATTGCAATTGCCGCCGGTGCTGCATTTTTTCGAGCAAGGGACAGTGAGACAACCCGCACCATAATCGTCCTTTGCACGGCACGCACAATTCGGGAGAAATTTTCTTAAAAATCTGTACCATTTCGTTCCCTTACTATAGAGTGCAGGCAGTCTAAAAGTTCTTAGTATATAACGCTTTTCCTGCTAGATTTCCGCTATGTCCAAAGCAGTCGCTTCGATTGAATTCTCTTTTCCAGACGGCTCGAAAAAGCAGTTTCCGAAGGGAGTTACTGGTTCTGAAATAGCAAAGGGAATCAGCGAAGGCCTGTTGAAAGCCGCGTTGGGCGTGAAGTTGGATGGCGAAGTGTTGGACTTGTCCCGTCCGTTGGAAAATGGCGGAAATTTGTATCTCATTACTCCGTCCAAAATGCCCAAAGAGGCCAATTTTTTGTTGTGGCATTCTTCCTCGCACGTTCTTGCCGAAGCCGTGTTGAAACTCTTTCCAAAAGCGAAATTGGCGATAGGTCCGGCCATCGACGAAGGATTCTATTACGACATTGACGTGGAAAAACCGTTTACTCCCGAAGACTTGGAAAAGATTGAAAACGAAATGTACGCGATTTTGAAACATTCTGCAAACTTCGAGCGCAAGGAAATTTCCCGCACCGAAGCGTTGAAAAAGTTTGCCAAAAACCCGTACAAAGTGGAATTGATCAAAGATATTCCCACGAATGCAGCCCTTTCCACGTACAAGGACGGAAGTTTTGAAGACTTGTGCGCCGGTCCGCACCTTCCCAACACTTCTTTCATCAAGGCCGTGAAATTGCTCCGCGTTTCGGGCGCGTATTGGCGCGGTTCTGAGAAAAACAAGATGTTGCAACGCATTTACGGAATTTCTTTTTTCAGCGAGAAGGAAAAAACGGAATGGTTGAAACTGCGCGAAGAGGCGGAAAAGCGCAACCATTTGAAGCTGGGAAAAGAATTGAAACTGTTCGCGGTTTTTCCGGAAGCGCCCGGAAGCCCTTTTTACTTGCCCAATGGAACAATCGTGTACAATGAACTCGTTTCGTTCATGCGCGAAAAACTGTTTCACAGAAACTATCGCGAAGTGATTACGCCGTTGTTGTTGAGCAAGAATCTCTGGCTTCAAAGTGGGCACTGGGAGCATTACAAGGAAAACATGTACTTTTCGAAAGTGGACGGCCAGGAATTTGCGTTGAAGCCCATGAACTGTCCTGGCCACATCATGGTGTTCAAGAGCGAAATGCGTTCTTATCGCGACCTTCCCATGCGCATCGGCGAATTTGGAATGGTGCACCGTCGCGAGCTTTCGGGAGTGTTGAACGGTTTGTTGCGTTCGAGAAAGTTGGAACAGGACGATGCGCACATTTTTTGCGTGCCCGAGCAAATCCAGGAAGAAGTGTTGCAACTCTTGCACTTGTCGGATGAAGTGTACAAGGCGTTCGGATTTTCGTACACGCTCGAACTCTCTACAAAACCGGAAAAGGCCATGGGAAGCGCGGAGCAATGGAGGCAGGCCGAGGATGCGCTGGCCAACGCGTTGAAAGTTGCAAAAAAAGAATACCAAATCAATGCGGGCGACGGCGCTTTTTACGGCCCCAAAATCGACATTCACATTCAAGATTCGATTGGAAGAAAGTGGCAGTGCGGAACCATCCAATTGGATTTTCAAATGCCGCAAAAGTTCGGATTGGAGTTTGTGGGAAACGACGACAAAACTCACACTCCGGTCATGATCCATCGCACCATTTTGGGAAGTTTGGGAAGGTTCATGGGCGTGCTCATCGAACACTTTGCAGGAAACTTTCCATTATGGCTTTCTCCCGAGCAAGTGCGCGTGTTGCCAGTTTCGGACAAGTTCAACGGCTATGCGGATTCCGTGGTTTCCGAATTGCGCAACTCTTTCGTTCGCGCGGAAGCGGATGTGAAAAACAATACGGTTTCTTACAAAGTGCGCGACGCGCAATTGCAGAAAGTGCCGCTCATTTTGGTTGTTGGAGAAAAGGAACAATCTTCCGGCACGGTCACGGTGCGCTGGAGGACGGGCGAACTCTTCGAACAAGTTCCGTTGAAAAGTTTTGTCGAACAGGTGCAAGCGAACATCGCTTCGCGTTCTCTGGTTTTGCCTTTTTTCAAAAAGTAGTGATTACCGGTCCAGTTTTGTTGTTTTCTCTTCAAACAAAAGAGCGACCCTGTGTTTGAATTCTTCAAAATTTCCGCCGTATTTTCCATACAATGCAATGACTTTGCCTTCCCATCCTTTGATTTCGTGTTTTGGGAATTTATTTTCCATCTTTTCCAAATATTTTAGATAAACGTGGACGATTGGATTTGCGTTGACGCCTTCTCTGTGCGGTGCGATTTTATATCGGTTGAGTGCGCGAATGGCTTCGGCTCGCCGGTTTCCGATTTGAGCGGCCTTTTTGACTCCGCTTTCTTGCAATTCTGTTCGAATCAACCCGCCTTCGATCCCTCCGGCTTTAGTGCTTTCACCGCGTCTCGAATCTTTCCGAATTTTTTTCTCAGCACTCCGCCTCTCGATATTGCCATCCAAATCCCTAATTCTCTTGGTTTTTCTCCTATAATAAGTTGTTCTTGTAAGCACGGTATTGGTCGAGAGAAATCGCGATTCTTCAAATAAGCTTTATATACTGTAAAACACTTTCTTTCTCGCATGGCCGACAAGAGCTATTTGAAAGACTTGATCAAGAAGGCGAAAGAGTCCAAGAAAGAAGTCGAAGACGAGGGTAGCGCGTTTGATTTCAAGCCGGAAGACAAGAAGGCCATGAAACTCGCCGAAAAGTCTCTCGCGCAAGCCGTTTCTTCAAAACCGGCTGCTGGAAAAAATGTGGCGACAAAAACTCTAGGTAGTCCAACCATCCCTTCCCAGACTGAAACCGAAAAGACAGAGTTCGAAAAAAAACTCGAAGAAGCGGAGAAGAAGCAAATCGCGCAATACGGCGATGTCACGATTTTCAAACTCAAAGACAATCCGTTGCTGTTGTACTACATTCCCGTTCCGCGTCCTACTGCGCAAGAAAAGCAAATCATCAACACCATCAAGGAAGCGGCCACGCGCCTCATCACGATTTCTCCGTACAGAATCAGAGATTTGGAACAGAGAAGGAACGTGTACTATCAGCGCGTTCTGGATATACTGCGCGCGTCTCCGGAATTGGGAATTCCCGAAAGAAGGTTTTCTTTCTACGCCGACGCCGTGGTTCGAGAAATGGTTGGATATGGTTTAATCGACCAACTAGTTCGAGACGATCAGTTGGAAGAAATCATGATTATTGGCCCGCAAAAGCCAGTGTACGTGTTCCACCGTTCGTACGAAATGATGTTGACGAATATTGAATTTTATAATGACGGCGAGGTCGAAGACTTGATCAACAAAATCGCGCGCGAAATCGGAAGAAGGGTTGATATTAGCGCGCCCTTGTTGGACGCGCGCTTGCCGGATGGGTCGCGCGTGAATGCGACCATCGCTCCAGCCTCTGTTTCGGGCGCCACGCTTACGATTCGAAAATTCCGCGCCGACCCGTACTCGCTCGTGGATTTAATCAACTATAATACAGTCAACACCGAAGCCGCGGCGTTTTTGTGGGTGATGGCGGAAGGATTGGGAGTCAAGCCCGCCAATACGCTCATTTCCGGAGGAACGGGTTCGGGAAAAACCACGCTGTTGAATGTGATGGCGTCTTTGATTCCCGCGCAAGAGCGCATAATATCCATCGAAGACACGGCAGAATTGAGCCTCCCTTTGCAGCATTGGATTCGATTGGAATCGCGTCCTCCGGGAATGGAAGGTCGTGGAGAAATCACGTTGGATGTTCTCACAAAAAACTCCTTGCGCATGCGTCCGGACAGGGTGATTGTGGGAGAAGTGCGCCATGACGAGGCGTTCACGCTTTTCACTGCGATGAATACTGGACACGAAGGCAGTTTCGGGACCATCCATGCCAACTCCGCGCAAGAGACTATTGTGCGCGTGATTTCTCCTCCCATGAACGTGCCCCAGCTCATGCTCGCAGGATTGGACTTCATCATCATTGAACACCGCTTGCACGACCGGAAGAAGGGAACGATTCGAAGGGTTACGGAAATTGCCGAAGTGACGGGAGTGTTGGAAGGAAAGCCGCAAACCACTGCCATCTTCGAACGCGATCCTGTCAAGGATGTGTTGGAACGCACGAGTGCTTCGAGCAAGTATTTGAACGCGTTGATGCAATTCACTGGATTGTCCAAAAAACAATTGGAAGACATCATCGACGGTAGGCAGAAGTTTTTGCAAGAGCTGGTGAAAAAGAATGCGCGTTCTACGGCTGAAGTGGCGAAGGCGTGCCAGGATTATTTGAATTCGAAGAGTGAATGACAATGGCAGATTCGGACATTCAAAAGATGAAAAAAGCCTTGGAAGAGCAAAAGAAAGAGCTTCGGCCAATGCCCAAACGTTCCGAGTCTGTCGACATCGGCCAAGTGGAGAAAATCGTAGAAAAGATGAAGCAAAAGTATGCGGCGGAAGGCGTTCCGGTCGAAGAAGTTAAGGGATCGCTGGCCCAATTGCGCAGCATCATTGCAGAGGGAGGAACTTCTCAAGTGCAAATCCAGACTGTGGAAGAATTGCGCGAGTTCAAGAATCCTTTTGTGAAAGCGTTGGGAAATTTGTACTTGCAGTTCAAGCTTCCGTTGGAAGGATTGAAAACAATCGTGCGCAACCTTCCTCCAGTACGGGATTTGGGCTTCCAACTGTACAGTGCCAACATGAATTTTTCCTTGCAACAATACTTGGCGCTTGCAACAACCATTTCTGCCGTAGTGGGTTTCATTTTCCTGATAGTGGCCGCATTTGTATTCACGTGGTTAAACGTTCCCCTCGCGTTGGCCGTCCTATTGACGGTGTTTGTGGGAATTTTCGGATTTTTCTTCGCGGCCTTGATTGCGTTGATTTATCCGCACTCGAAAGCCCAACAGCGCGGCGAAGCAGTGAGTGCCGAACTTCCGTTTGCCTTGCGTCACATGGCGACTGAATTGAAGGCCGGAATCGGATTGTTTCGTACCATTCAAGCCGTCGCGCAAGCCGATTATGGCCCTTTAAGCGAAGAGTTCGCGCGTGTGGTTATAGAAATCGAAGAAGGAACTGACGCGAAAGAAGCCTTGCGCAATCTGGCCTTGCGCACCCAATCCCGCGCGTTGAGAAATGCGTTGTTGCACGTCATCCGCGCCATGAAGACTGGCGGAAACCTTTCCCAAGTCATGTCCGAAATCGCGGAAGACGTTTCTTTTGAAATCCGCTCGAAAGTGCGCGACTTTGCGGAAAAAATGAATTTTTTCGGAGTGATTTTCATCTTCATGGCTATTGTAGCCCCCGTCATGGTTGCGATTTTTGCGTCCATCCGCAATGCGCCCTTGGGACAGGGAGGCCAGAGCTTTCTCGCCGAACTTCCATTGACTCCAATGGTGGTAGTGATTTTCTACGGAGTGGCCATGCCATTGGTGTTGGCGTATTTGTTCTTGTATTTGAAGATTTCGCAGCCGAAAATTTGAGGAAAAAAAATGCCCAAAGAAAAATTGCAAGATTCTATGTTTTACAAAGACTACTCGCGCGCGTTGAAAGAGATGAAAATCAAACTCACCCCTGAACAATGGTGGTTTGTCTCTTTCGTGGCGGCGCTGCTATTTTCCACTCTCTTATACTTTTTCATGGTATACGTCGACTTCGGAGACGCGATTTTTTCCGTCATCGCTTTCGTGCTCATCGGGGATTTGATGGTTGGATACCCCTACATGCGCGCCCTGCGACGCTTAGATGAAATCGAATGCGATCTCCCCGATGCGTTGAAACAAATGGCCGACATTTTGAAGTCCGGAGGAACGTATGAAGCTGCATTGAAAGAGGTCGCGCAATCCGAGTACGGATACTTGACGGAAGAGTTCCAAAACTGTTTGCGCAAACTGGAAGAGGGAGAGAATTTCGAAACCTCGCTTTCGAGCCTTTCTGAAAACATCGACTCTCGCTTGGTGCAGCGCACCATCACCATCATCATCGATTCGATCCGCGCGGGAGCGGGATTGGCGGATGTGTTGGAAGAGATTTCGGATGACGCGCGCGAATTGCATAGACTGACGATAGAACGGCGCACGCGCACCCTCATGCAAGCCATGTTCATGGTGGCTGCGGGAGCTTTAATTTCTCCCTTCATTTTCGGCATGGTTTCGGAAATCATTTCGTACTTGATTCGCACTGCCACGTCTTCGGGAGTGATTGAAAATGTAGTGGTGGGCTCGCACGTCGCCCAACGCTCGCAGATTCTCGTCAACGCCATTGTCTCTGGCGCCTTGAGCGCGAAAGATACAATTGTTCTCATGCTCGAATTTTACTTGTTCGTGCAAGTGTTCGCGGTTTCGTGCATGATTGCATTGATGCGCGAGGGAAAAATCGCGAAAGCGTTCCTGTACTTTCCGGTATTGTTGTTTGTTGCCTTCGTGGTATTTTTCCTGTCGCGGATTTTCATCACGAGCATTTTGGGAGGTTTTGGGTCATGAAGATTTTGAACGAAGAAAAAGCGCAAGGGTCACTCGAATACTTGCTGCTGCTTGGCGGAGCGGTTGCAGTGGCGGCCATTGTGGGATTGTATTTGAAAAGCTTGCCCAAACAAGTGGAAGGGTCTGTCAACCAACAGACTTCGACAACAGAAAGCCAGATTGCCAAGTAAGCTTTAAATAGGACAAAAGTGTTGCTTTGGACATGCGTTCATTTCAAACCACGGAAAAGGAGGAAAATGCAATGAACCGAAAAGGACAAGGCTCGTTGGAGTACTTGCTGCTCATCGGCGGCGCCGTTCTCGTAGCCGTAATCGTCATTGGATTGGTGATTACTTTCGGACAATCGGGTGGGGATACTACCCGGATTTCTGTCGTGAATTCGCTCTGTCAGCAGTATACTTCTCAAGGCGAAACAGTCTGCGGAGTTTCCACAGTATCCAATAGCGGCACAGACTATACTTGCTCTTGGAATCCGACAACCAGTGTATGCGGTTATCCGTGATTTTCATGGACTCTAAAGGCCAAGTGTCGTTCGAGTATCTGCTGACATTAGGCTTTGCCGTGGTTTTGGTCGTGGCGGCTTCCATTCTCGCCTTGAATGCGGCGGGAATCGCGCAAGTCGCCCAAACCAAAATTCTCGCCATTCGCGAGCAAGCCATCGCATCCTTAGTCGGTGCGTGACTTGCTCGAATTTTTTTCCCTCTTCTATTTTTTCATATCCATTACAGGCTTGGCCGTTGCCACGTATACGGATTTTAAACAACGCATTGTTCCCAACTGGCTTTCGTTCGGAATGATCGGCATTGGATTGGCAGGCCACGCCGTGCAATCCTATTTTTCGACAGACTTGAGCGCGTTTGCCATCGCATTGGCAGTTACTGCACTCACTTTCGCGGTTGCGTTCGTGTTGTGGAAGGTTGGAGTGTGGGCGGGAGGGGATGTAAAACTCTTCACGGCCCTTGCCGCGTTGAACCCGTTCAATCCCGCACTGTTGTCTCAAGTGTTGGAATGGCCTTCGTTGTTCCATTCCAATGGTTGGCCGGTTTTTCCCCTAACGTTGTTTGCTTTCACGCTCTTGTGCATGCTCCCGTATGCGATGTTGTTGAGTGCGGTTGGGTTGGCGAAAAAAAAAGAGGCGAGGAAAGCGTTGTTGGAGCGGACGTTTCCCGAATGGAAGCGCGTGCTGGCTTTCGCTTTCTACTCGGTCGGATTCGGCGCGTTGTTGTTCCGCTTGGCGCTTCCGTGGTGGTTGTTGATTGTTGTACTGTTCGTCCTCGGATTTGTTCCATTGAAATCCCAATACGGTTTGGCATTCGTTTCATTGCTCGGGTTTATTTTCTTGCAAGACGTTCGCTCGTTGGAATTTGCAATCGGTTTGGCAATCGTTTTGGGAGTGATTGCGTTGTTGTGGAACTTGCAAAAGATTGCCAAAGAATTTGTATTGGTGGAATGGAAAGCAGTTCGACGATTGGAAGAAGGGGATATTTTGGCGGATTCGTTCGCGTGGAAGAAAGGAAAACTTTTCATCTTTCAACGTCCTTCCATGGCAAGCCTTTTAAAGTTGAAAACTGCTAAGCAATGGCAGGAGTTCGTGCATCCCAAACTCGCTTTGGAAGGCGGGCGCGCTGCCGGCCTTTTGGAAAAAGAAGTGCGACAGTTCAAGAGTTGGGAAACGCAGGGAAAGTGGAGTGGAAAAATAAAAGTCAAAAAGAGCGCGCCTCTTGCGCCTGCCGTATTGTTGGCGTACGTGGTGTTGAATGTTGTTGGAGATGTGTTATGGCGTTTCGTGTAAATTCAAAAGGCCAAAGCGCGATAGAATTCGTGCTGTTGTTAGTGGTTTTGCTGGTTTTCGTTCAAGTCGTGATTGTTCCGACTGTGAATGTTGCCCAGGACGCGGCGACGGATGTTTCTCGCTTGGGCCAGACGCGATTGGCCGCGCAACAGTTGGCCGATGCCGTGGATTTGATGGCTTCGGCTGCTGAAGGCGCGCGCGAAACCATTCACATCGTTGTTCCGCAACATTCGAAAGTCGAGTGCGATTCTGCAAACAAGGTTGTCAAATTTTCTTCGACTTTGGACAGCAATGCGGGAATGGAGGGAAAAGCAAATTGCGATCCTGCCGGAAATTCCCAAACCGCCCACCAGTGCTGGGGGACGCTCGCGGTTTCCGCTTCTACACTCTCGTGTCCTGAAAGCCCGTATGTGGGAAAATTGTTGTACACATTGAGAGTGGACAAGGTAAGCGGTGGTGGCGTAAGTGTTTCCAAGGCAGGCCAGTAAAGGCCAAACTGCTTTTGAGTTTATTCTCTTGGTCGCTTTCGTGTTGGGAGTTACTACCCTCATCTTGTCCTATTATTGGCAAGTCGAACCGTCTACCAAAGTATTGATTTCGACGCGACAGCACGTGCTGCAAGAACTTTCTAAAGTTGACGGATTTTTTGTAATCCAAACAATTATAGTTTCCGTGCAAAGCGACGGGTATCGTGTGACGATAGGATTCGAGCCCAATATTGATTGTTCGAAAACACAATCAAGTTCTGACTTGACCGTTTTTTGCACGAATTTGGTTGGCGCCGACGATACTGCGGTGGACAGCGCTGTCGAGCAAGTGGTGTCTAGCGAAGCCAATGCGGGCAAGGTTCAAATTCAAACTGTGTCATTTCCGTAACGCAATCGTCGAAGTTTGGCAAACCTTTTAGAACGCGTGCTTTCGCGCTACAACCATGCAAGAAAGACATTGGAACGCGTTGTTGTTCTGTTTTTCCCTCACGGGTTTGCTCGCCCTGTTTTTTTGGAACGCGTTTTCCGCGCCAATTCTTGTCCCGGTTTCAGAAATGGAACGACATTTGGGCGAGAACGTGCAAGTGGTTGCCAAATCGCACGGTCGAGAATGGAAAGGCAGCGCGTTGCAAGTTTGGCTGGATTCGAACCATGTTGCAGTCTTGTTCTCTCCTACTGTGCAAGAATTGGAGCTTATAGATTCGAATCATTGGCTGAATTGGAGTGGGAAAGTCGAGCGCTTTCGCGGAAAGGTCGAACTCCAAGTTGTGAAAGTGGAGGAAACGCAGTGAGCGTTGAAACGATTTTCGGAATTGTGATTGGAACGCTTTCTGGATTGCTTCCGGGCTTGCATTTGAACAATGTTTCGTTCGCGTTCGTGCAGTTTTTTCCCTCGTGGGGTTTTGTCGGAATGTTGGTCATCGTCGCTGCCACGCTCGCACAAAGCGTTTGGGATTTCATTCCTTCGATATTGTTGGGCGCGCCGGATGAAAACTTTTTGAGCGCGCTTCCCGGACATTCGATGGTGTTGGAAGGAAAAGGGTTGCACGCGTTGCAATTTGCGTTGTTGGGGAGCGTGCTGGGCGGAGCTTTTGCGTTGCTGTTCGCATTGATTTTGGTTCCCTTGTATGTCCAAAACGAGGTTTTTTGGAAGTGGGCGATTCCGTGGATATTGCTCGCGTGGGTTTTTGCAATGCTTTTCCGCGCTCCACACAAACTCGTTTCGTTGCTCGTATTTTCAGCTTCGGCGCTTTTTGGAATCGTATCGCTTTCTCTTCCGGGAGAATTCGGATTAATCGCTTTCGTTTCCGGTTTTTTCGGCGCAAGTGTCATCGTTCTAAGCCTTTTTCAACGCTCGACGTGGAAAAAACAGTCCCTTTCTCCCATTTCCATTTCTGTTCGCGAAATTTTGCCCTACTCTGTGTTGGGCGCGTTGGCAGGAAGTCTCATGTCGTTGCTTCCAAGTGTTGGACCTTCCGAAGCCGCGACTCTCGCCCAGTCGATTGTCGTCAAAAGTTCTCCCGAACGGTTTCTCGTGTTGTTGGGCGCCGTCAACTCTTCCAACGCACTTCTTGGCTTCTTTCTTTGGTTTTTTGCCGGAAAATTGCGCACGGGAAGTGCGGTGGCAGTAGATGCGCTGGGCAAGGTTTCTTTTTTCGAGTTTGAAGGTTTGATGTTGGCAGCATTATTCGCATTGTGCACGAGCGCGTGGCTCGCGTGGAATTTGGCCCCCAAAATTATTGCGTGGCTCGAAAACGTTTCCTATTCGAAGTTGAATTGGACTGTGTTGTTACTGCTTTCGATTTTCGTCCTCGCGTTGACTCCGCCGTTCGCTTGGCTGTTGTTTGTGGCTTCGACTGCGTTGGGAATGGTGTGCGCGAATTGGAAAGTGCGCAAAACCACGGGAATGGCTTTTTTGATGATACCGACCATTTGCTTGTTTTGGGGCTTTCGCTTTTAAAACGCTTTTTCCTTCCATTCCAACATGTGGAAGATCAAACGCTCCTTGTTGGAAGATTTGTTGACCGCGTCCCGCAATACGTATCCGAACGAATTTTTTGCCCTACTTTCGGAAAAAGAACGGAAAGAAGTTTTGGAAGAGTTTGTCGTGGTTCCCTTTCGTTCGGGGCGCGACCATGCGGACGTTTTTTCGCACACGCTTCCTTTCGATGCGAAAGTTAAGGGATCGTTCCACTCCCATCCGTCTTCCAACTTTCGCCCTTCGCGCACCGACATTCGTTCTTTCGCCTCGTTTGGCAATATTCATTTCATTGCCGGCCGTCCATATGTTTTGGAAAGCGTGGGCGCGTTTGACGTTTTCGGAAACCCTGTCAAAGTGGAAGTGGTCGGGTGAAAGTGTATTGCATCGTTGATGGATTGGGTGACAGAAAAAGCGCGCTGCTTGGAAACCAGACTCCGTTGCAAGCCGCGTCCAAACCAGGGTTGGATTTTTTGGCCAAAAACGGTCAAGTGTGGAACGTGCAAGTGTTGGGAAAAAAACTCGCTCCCCAAAGCGATCAAGGCGTATTGTCCATGTTGGGCGTGAATCCGTGGAAGGCAAGAGCGTCTCGCGGCGTGTTGGAAGCGTTGGGCGTGGGTATTGCGAAAAAGAAAAAGTACTATTTCCGCGCCAACTTCGCTTCGTTCGAGTCTGGAAAAATCGTTGACCGGAGAGTGAAGCGTTCTCTTTCTTTGCAAGAAGCGCGTTTGCTGGCAAAAGAATTGAACCGTCGCATCGGCCTTCCTATCCGGTTCCGCTTTTTTTCTTCCGTGGAATATCGGGGAATTTTGGAACTCGATTTTGGAAAACCCGCCCAAGTATCTAATACAGATCCCGCGTACGAGCGCGTTTCCGGAGTGGGAATCGCTTCGGCTTCGTTCGAACAGTTTTGGAAACCGTGTTTGCCGTTGGATGAAGGCCCTTCTTCGGCTTTTTTGGCGGATGTCGTGAACGACTTTTCCTTGCAAGCGTTTTCCGTGTTGGAAAGCGCGAAAGTCAACCAGCGTCGCAAAAGGGAAGGAAAACCGATGGCGAACGGAATCTTGCTTCGCGACGGGGGAATGTTGAAACCCTTGCCTCGGTTGAAGGGAAAGTGGGAGTGCGTTTCCGAAATGCCGTTAGAGCAAGGCATTGGAAGGGCGTTGGGAATGCATGTCAATCCGTTTTCCTTTCGTGCGGGGAGCGAAAAAAAAGTGCTCGAGTTCGAGTGTGCGAACGCGTTGCGCGCCATTCGTTCTTCGCGTTCGGAAAACTTTTACGTGCACTTCAAACCGTTGGACGTTGCTTCGCACGACGGAAACGTGCTCTTGAAAAAAGAGTTGGTCGAATTGTTGGACAAAAAGTTTTTCAGTCCATTGCTCGACACGCTTTCTCCACAAGATACTGTAATAGTTTCCGCCGACCATGCGACTCCGTGCGCGTTGAAAGCGCACGCTGCAGACCCGGTTCCGTTTCTCGCGTTTGGACCCCGATTCAATGCCGAGCGCAAGGTGTTTGGAGAAAGGAACTCCAATCGCAAGGCGATTCCGGGTTGGAAAGCGTTTCGAAAAGCGTTTCAGCGCTAGCTTTTAATAGCCGAAACGCGTTTTGCTATCATGCGTTTCAACGGACAGCTTTCGTTCGACTTGATTTTTGCCGTGATTGCGTTTCTCTTGCTGTTGCAATTTCTCGTTTCCGTATTGGGCAGTTTTGAAGAGAACCAGAATTCGCTCCTCCTTCGCGACCAGGCGCAGGCCATCGCCCTCACTGTGGCCAAAATGGCCTCGTACGAGAGTTTATTTTCGGGAGAATCGGAACAGTCTTATGCCGTTCCTTTGCTGAACGGGATTGCGAAAAAAAACATCCCGTGCACGATTTCGGTTTTGGGAACAACGGTGACGGTTACTGTCAAAAAAATCGATTCCGGCCTGGACGAGGATGTGACCACTTCGGTGGAATTGGGAAAAAACGTTCCTGCCTTTTCCGGCGCTTGCGGGTCGACTTTGGTTGTGAGTTAAAATGCGTAGCCGCGGCCAAGTGTTTTCATTGGACTTCGTCCTCGCGGCCACGCTCTCCTTGTTCCTCTTGGCGATGGTGTTCCAGTACAGCGAGCTCGTGCAATACAGTGTCAAAGAAAAGCAATTGACCGAAGAACTATACTCCGTGGGCACGCGCGCTTCTTTGTTGCTTTCTTCCAACCCTTCCCTCAACTGCTTGCTCGTGGAAGACGATACAGACGACAAAGTCATCACGCACTTGTCGGATTGTTTGACAATCCGATTCAAACCCCTCGGAGACCCCGACGCGCAATGTCCTTCAGGTCGACAAACTACCGAAGACGGTTTTGTCGTTTCCAAGCAAGCGCTCGGCATTCCCACTGGCTTCGATTGTAGTCTTTCTGGTTCGGGAGAGTTCGAAGACCAATTGCCGAAAAGCCAGGGCGTGGTGTCTGATTGTCGCGGAACGCCTCCCGAGGGCGAGTCAGTTTTCTCGGTAGAGAAAAACACAGTCGTTTTCATCAATCCTACTTCGGGTTTGTTGTGCGGAGATTCTACGATTTCCAAGGCCGACTTTTTGGCGTGCGTGGACAATTCTGACTTGTGCGTTTTGGAACGCGCGACTATTCTCTTGAAAGTGTGGAAGGAATCGTAATGAAAGGATTCATCTTTTCCATCGACGCGTTGTTCGCGGTCATCGTCTTTCTGCTCGCAGCGGTTTTCCTCTATTCGAACATTCCTTCGTTCAATACGAGCAATTCCATCGCCGACCAGCTCCGCCAAGAAAGCACGGACAAGACAATTACAGAATTCTACTTGGGAGCGACGGGTGGAAATGATGTGGACTTGATTTTCATTTTAGACACTTCTACGAGTACTGAAAGTCTTTGGAGACAGTCTCCGACAATTTGTGACAGAATTTCCGACCTTGTTAGCGCACTCAACCAACGCGGTGCAAACGTTTCCACGAAACTCTATGCGCTTTCTACAACCATTTTCACTATTACAAATGCATCGTGCTATCAGAGTGCGACAAAAATCGGTCAATCCGAACTCCGTTCGTTCATTCCTTCTGGAGAAAACCAATCGCAATGGTATGTCGAATCAAATTGTACGCCTTCAGGCGCAGTTACGACTCATGACACGGTTTGCGAAGCATGGGGCAGTGGAACAGGGTATGCGATCGAAAATGCGGTCGACAGTTCGTTTTTCCGGCCGTCCGCGAAAAAGTTTGCCATTGTTTTGGCCGATAACGATCCATCCGGTGGACTCTCGAATAACGATTCGGATGGCGGATTTGAAGGGTTTCGCAAAGGGCTTGGAAACTCGTGCGGTTTGGACGGTTCTGCGGATATTTCCTGTACACAGAGCAGTAGCGAGATGGCGTTGAATGAAACGCTCATCCAGACTGCTTTTGATTCGGATGTCCGATTGCTTTTTCTTCGGAAAACAGATTGCGAATCACGTTGGAATTTGCAGGATTGTTTCGAATACACGCATAGAAAATATTTTTCGACTTCAGAAAACAAAAATGACGCTATTGCGCTTTTAGAGAGGGCCGCTTCTCAAACAAATGGTTTTGTTGAAGAGGTCAGTTTTGCAAACTCGCAAACCGTGTATGACAAAATTTTCAATACATTGATTATTGAAGTAGGCACAATCGACCCTTCGGCCCAGTTCGGCTATTGTTTCGGCTATTATTATTTGGGAACGACGGCTTCAGGAGAAGTGTCCGTGTTCAAGCAGTGCATTTCGAGGTCGTCGCAATGAGGCAAAGTGGCATGCTGTCGGCCGTGTTTGCCGTAATGGTATTGGTCATGGTGTTGACTGTGGTTTTGTTCGAAGTCCAACCCGCGCACAAGGCATTACAGGCCCAAGACCAGGTCGCTTTCGGCGCCCAGCAAGGGTGGGTCAATGCGTGGTATCTGGTCGACAGTGCCGCCGCCTACCAATTGCAATC
>CAZHUN010000091.1:0-20011 GCA_964535725.1 uncultured archaeon | reverse complement strand
TGTTCAAGACTCCGGACGCACGCATGTTGAGAGAGAAGAGCCTTACCACACTTTCGAGCATTCGAGTAGCAAACACTGTCGCGCGCATGGGAGTTTCTCCTGGAAAGAAAAGCGCTTTCGAGAAAACACACATACTTCAAGCGTTTAACCTATAAATATGTTCCGACAAAACAGATTTTGTCATGTAAGTGTATTATATGACGGATTTTCACTTTGATTGCATTAACTCTGTTGTAGTGTATACAGTTACTTTCGATTGTTTTTTGAGCGCAGAATCCTGCGACCATAGCGGAATGCCTAGTTTCAACGCAAGGGCCAAAAACGGCCAGTCGTCTTCGTGCCCTTCTGGACAAAGAGAAATCGCTTGGGTTTTGAAAGAATTGTATTCCTCTTCCGGAACAAGTTTTACATTGCGTAACAAAGAAAATAAGAGAATTTCGAAATCTTTTCGTGTTATTTCCATTCGTTTGGTCAATTCTTCGGCGTGTTTTTCCACTTCGCGCAACGAATATTCGGGAAGAAATAGAATGTTATTGGGAGAAAGCAACAATTTTTGCGTGGCTGCCGGCTTTAGCAATCCACTAAGCAAAATATTTGTGTCGACTACGAGCTGCACGAGTTATGCCTTCTTTTCATGGGCTCGTGCAATTCCTTTCTTGATCTGGGCGCCAATCTCTTCAATATCTTTTTCAGTCAGCTTGCTATTTTTCGTAATCGACTCCACCAATTTCAAAGAATTGATTTGCGTTGCAATGGCATCTCGAGCCACTGCACTCCAATTGATGAACGTGCACTTGTCCATTTCGCGCTTTAAATCGTCTGGAATCGCCAATGTCATTGTAGCCAAAAAAACCACCTCACATGATACACATAAAACTGTGCATTTATTTAAAAACGTTTCTATTCCGACTTTCTGGCCTCATCCCCGCTCGTTATACCATTTGACCTTTTCCGTTCTTGATTGGAGAAAATGACTCCCTTCTAGGGAGTCGAACTCGATCGCCTCCACTGGGAGTCGAACCCAGGTCGAAAGCTCGTTTCCAGACGATGCGCAGACTGCACGATCGAGGCAAAGGCCGAAGATCGTGCGCGGAATAGGCCTACGCAATGGCCTGCCGGAAGCTTTCATGCTATCCACTACACCATGGAGGCGTTTGGAAAGATGGAGGAGATGGGGAAAAAAAGCGGTCGGTTTCAGGCAAAACCTTCGAGCGTGAAAACGCCTTGGCCGGTTGAAATTTCGATCGGGTACACGGCATAGGATTTGGCATACTCTTTGCCGTTCGAGCATTCGGACGCGCGAAATTGCGCAAAGGAGCGGGCGGCCAAGGTGGTTGGAAACTGACAAACAAATTCGCCATGCACTACGATACGAATGGACGTGTAGGAAAAGTCGTTTTCGTTTGACACTTGATAGGTTTCTTCGCCCAAGGACTCCACCAACACGTGTAACGTGGTGTCAGCAACCGGCGCGTTGAAATCGTTTTCTGGAATCGCATTGGCAGGCGGGTTGGAAATAGTCGAAATCGAACGATTCGAGTCATTTTCATCCATGTTTGGAGCGAGAATCGAAAGGCCCTCGCTGGGCGGGAATGGAAAAGGCAACGTAATGTCGTGGGATGCCATCAACGCAATTCCAATTACGAGAAAGAGAAAGACGATGGCAACCATCACGAAAAGGGTTTTGGAAGACATAGCGTAGAGTCTGCGTTCGAGTATTAAAGCATGCGCTTTTTCGAAAAGAGAAAACAGTCAAAGGTAGGGCGAAAATGCGGCGACAATGTTGGTTTTGGGATAAGCGCCCACCAGTTGTTCCACAGGTTTGCCATCTTTGAACACCATCAACGAGGGAATGCTCATGATGGAAAAGTTTTGCGTCGTAATTGGATTTTCGTCCACGTTGAGCTTGGCGAACAACACTTTGCCGTCGTACTCTTGCGCGAGCTGTTCGAGCACGGGAGCGATTGTGTGGCACGGGCCGCACCATTGCGCCCAAAAATCCACGACCACGAGCGTGTTCTTGGCAATCACCGACTCGAAGTCCGAATCCGAAATGTGAACTGGTTTGGCCAACACTTTCAACTCCTTCTATTGTTCCCAGGGAAAAACAACCCACTTGTCGGTTTCGCGCGAGAAAAAGTCGGGCTTGACCGTGCATTTCGGCTTGACGAAAACCGCGGCGACTTTCACTTCTTTCGGGTTCAAACTTTTCAAATGGTTCAACGATTCTTCCAACGAAGCGCCCGAGTCCGCCACTTCATCTACCAACAACACTTTTTCGCCTTCCAAGGAAAAAGGCAATTTTTGGTGAATGACGGGACGCGGCAGTTTTTGCTCCCCGTGCGCATCGCTCTCGTAATAGTCGCAACGGATGACGTACAATTCCTTATTCTTCAACGCGTGCGAAATCAGCACGGCCGGAATCAGTCCCCCGCGCGCTATCGCGACAATTTTGGAAGGCCGGAAGCCAGAGTCTTTCACTTTCTTGGCGAGTTCGAAACATTGGGCGTGAAAGCGCTGCCAGGAAACGACTTCTTTCTGTTCCGCCGACATTCCAAGCTTGTCTATCAATAGGGTTTTAAAGGAGAAAAGCGCAGGCAAGGCTTAAATGGAACAAGAGGTGTTTTTTTCCTGGCATGTTTGTCCGAAAGTTTTTGCATCATTCGACTCCGATAGGAAAGGGCAAGCCCAAGTCGGATTATTTTCAAAAAAGGGAAGCCCAAAAAGAGGCGATTTTGAAAGAGAAAGAGTCGAAAGACTTGCAAAAAAGCCGAAACAAAATATCGGACTTGATGATTGTCGGATTGTACAAGTGCATCGGCTTTGAAGCCGAATCCCCAACACAATACCATATAGAGCAAAAGCCCGCGGGAATTTCCAAAAAAACAAACTGGGCTTTTGCAAAAACTCTATAAGAGGCGCTTCTTGCAGGCGGAAAAGACGCGCAATGTTTCGCCGGAAGAGTTCAAACAACTGAACCACATTTGGCTCCGCTTGGACATGCAAAACAAGTGGCCCAGAACGCGCGAAAAACCCTAAAAATGCGGCAGAAACTCGCGGAAAATCTTTCGCACTGCCTCGCGCAAGTCTGGAAGTTTTATGAACTCAAACAAGTCTTCGCGTTTGACCCACTTGAACTTTTCGAGCTCGGAAGAAAGTCGGATTTTTTGATTGGAAGGAAAAGCGCACACGAAAAAACGCTGTCTCTGACCGACAAAATCGCCCCCTTTTTCTGGATTGGCATTGCGCCATTTTTGGGGCCACTCGTATTCGTGGACATAACGCGCCTTGGAAACGATTCGGAAGTTTGAAATTCCCAATTCTTCTTTCATTTCGCGCCGTAACGCCAGTTCGAACGTTTCGCCCAGTTCCACTCCACCTTGGGGGAACTGCCAAGAACGCCGTCCGCGTTTTTTGACCAACAGCCATTTTCCGCCGCGCACGAAAACAGCGGCCACGTTGGGACGATACGAAGACTCCATATGTCGGAAGCATTCATCCAAGGCTTTTTATAATCGTTCAACGAGAAAGAGTGCATGGTTTTTTGCATCGCCGCGTGGATTGTTTTCGGAATATTGGGAATCTTTTCCGCCAAGTACAGAAAGTACGCGAAAGAAAGTTTTTCGTGCTTTTTTCGAACCCTCACTTTGCGCAAGTGCGAGAGCGGTTTTGACGAACAAATGAAAATGAAGGCGGCCGTTCGAATCTCCAAACACTCTCCCGCGTTGGGAAAAATTGTTCGGGAATATTTTCAAACCATTTCGTGGATTTTCGTATTCATCATGCTCGCCAGTTTGGGATACACGCTATTCGGATTGTACAATTTCGTGCAGTATGGAAATTGCGAAGGAACTCAACCCTATTCATTCTGCGCCCTTAACCCGGAATCGTACGGTTTTGCATTCAACTTTCCGTGGACCGTAAAGCCCGTTCCATTGCGCGATTCTCCTTCCATCGGACTGGAAAACGCGCCCGTTCAAGTGGTGGAAGTGGGGTGCTTTACTTGTCCCTACACGCGAAAAGCCGAACCCTTGGTCGAACAATTGCTGAAAGATTATAATGGAAAAATTCACTTCTCGTTCAAATACTTTCCCCTGCCTTCCCACCCGTACTCGCTCGAAGCCGCACAAAGCGCTGAATGCGCGCACGAACAGGAAAAGTTTTGGGAGTACAAGCAATCGCTGTTCGCCGCACAAACGGTTTGCGAACAAGAAGACACCCATCCCGACCTGCGCCCAATATTTCTAGAAACTGCAAAAGGGCTCGATTTAAACTTGAAACAATTCCAACAGTGTGTGGACGAAAACCGGCACATGGAATTTGTACTGCAATCCAAACAGGATTCCATCGACGCGGGAATCTATGGAACGCCCACTTTTTACATCAACGGAAAAGTGCTCGTTTCGCCGCAAACGTATGCGGAATTGCAAAATTCGGTCGAAGAAGCGCTGCGAAATTCGAAGTAGGGAATTATTCGAAATTTTTCACGATTTTTTGCAAAGTTTCGGCAAAAATATCGATTTCTTCTTTGGAAGTGTACAAATAAAACGATGCCCGCGCCAAACCTTTTGGGTTTAACTTCGAAACAATGGGCTCGGCGCAGTGCATGCCGCTTCGAACACAAACGTTCGCTTCTTCGTCCAGCGCGAGTGCGAGCTCGTGTGCGGAGAGTGTTGGAATTTCGAACAAAATCGTCGCACCTCGTTCTCCGGAAGGGCCAAAGGTTTTTACTCCCGGAATCGCGTGCATTTTTTCAAGCGCATATTCTGTAATCTCTGCATCGTGCTTTCGCACATCTTCCATTCCCACTCTTTGCAAAAAATCCACGGCCGCTTTCAATCCATATGCTTGCGCAATGGGGGGAGTGCCGACTTCGAATTTTTCCGGAACCTTGTTCCACGTTGCATTTTGCAGAGAAACGGAATGAATCATGTCGCCGCCGTACAAAAACGGTTCGGCTTTCTCCATCCATTCTTTCTTCGCCCACAAACAACCGATGCCAGTGGGTCCACACATTTTGTGGCCGGAAAACGCCAAAAAATCCGCGTTCATTTTTTTCACGTTTATGGGAAGGCGCGGAACGCTTTGCGCGCCGTCCACCAAAAAAAGCGCGTTGTTTTCGTGCGCGAGTTTTCCGATTTTTTCAACCGGATTAATGGAAGCAATCGTGTTGTACACATGCGCCAATGCGACCATTTTGGTTTTGCGATCGATTTTGCGTTGCGCGTCTTCCACATCCAATTCAAAATCTTCTCCCACGCGGACGAATTCGAGTTTTGCTCCCGTTTTTCGCGCAACAAACTGCCAGGGGACGAGATTCGCGTGGTGCTCGGCCTCGCTCAAAACAATTTTGTCGCCCGCTTTGAAAAAACCGCTTTCGAGCAGGGAATACGCGACCAAGTTGATGCTTTCCGTTGCGTTCTTCGAAAACGAAATTTCTTCCTCTTTGCCTTGCACAAATTTTCCCACGGTTTCGTGGGCTTGCTCGTACACTTCGCTCGCTTCTTGCGAGAGCTTGTGCACGCCTCGATTTACATTTGCCGAAACGCGCGAATCGTAAAAAGAAACGGCGTCAATGACGGACTGTGGTTTGAGGGAGGTTGCTGTGCTATCCAAATACACGACTGGTTTTTCGTTGAACGTGCGCTGCAATAGGGGAAATTGTTGGCGGATTTTCGAAACGTCGAACATGTAAAATCTTGTGCCAACAATAGGATTTTTAGGCCAGCACTTGGGTGGCGGAAAAGTTTTGGAAAAAACGGTTTGGAGTGAAAATTTTTTCACGCCTGGCAATTTCTTTTTAAATACCGCTTTCCTGTTCGAAGCCATGAAAAAGCAGGCATCGTTGCGGCGCGTGCTCGGACTCTGGCAAACAACATTGGCGGGCGTTGGCATTATTTTCGGCGCGGGAATCTATGTATTGGTGGGAAAGGCCGCGGCCATTGCGGGCGCGCAAGTTTGGCTTTCTTTTTTAGTGGCGGCGCTCGTTGCGGGAATCACCGGGCTTTCGTACGCCGAACTTTCGTCCATGTATCCAAAAGCGAGTGCAGAGTACGAATATTCGAAAAACGCGTTCGGAAAAAGAATCGGCTTTCTCGTGGGATGGCTGGCCATCATTGCTGCCATTGTTTCCGCCGCAACCGTCGCGCTGGGTTTTGGCGGATATTTGGGCGCGCTGACGGGGTTTCCCATTTTGTGGCTGGCCATTGGCGTCATTGTCGCCTGTTCGTACATCGTATTCCGTGGCATTGGCATCAGCACCGACATTGCCGCTGTATTCACCATCGTCGAATCGTTGGGATTGATGGCCATTATTTTCATTGGCGCCCCCCATTTGGGAAACCCGGTGTTGTGGGATTTTTCGAGTTTCAATCCTTCTTCCATCTTCACCGCGGCCGCGCTCATCTTTTTCGCGTTCATCGGGTTTGAAGACATTGTTCGCATGAGCGAAGAAACGAAAAGCCCGAAAAAAACCATTCCACAAGCGCTCGTACTCGCCATCATCATCTCTTCCATTGTTTATGTTTTGGTAGCGGCTTCGGCGGTTTCCGTGCTCGGAGCGGAAAAGCTCGGCGCGTCGCAAGCCCCACTCGCGGACGTGGCCGCGCAATCGTACGGAGCCAATGCTTTTTTCGCCTTGGCCATTATCGCATTGTTCAGCACGTTCAACACGATATTGCTCATTTTGCTCAGCGCGTCGCGGTTGGTGTACGGCATTGGAAAGGACAAAGAACTGCCGGAAGTGGTTTCGTACATTTATCCCAAAACCGGAACTCCCTTGTACGCCATCCTCATCGTCATGGTGTTGGCGGCATTCCTCGCCGCGCTGGGCGACATTACATTGGTCGCCAATGCGACGGATTTTTTGCTGTTTTTAATATTCATCGTCATCAACGCGTCTGTCATCGTACTGCGCTACAAAGAACCGCATTGCGAGCGGAATTTTTGCGTTCCCGGAAGCGTGAAGCAGTTTCCCATTCTTCCCGCACTCGGAATCGGAGCGAGCGCCTTGCTCGCGTCGCACATTTCGATGGACATTGCAATCCTCATGATTGCCATGGTATTTGCCGGATTGTTGTACTTTGAATGGCACTCGCGTCGGATGGTGAGAAATTTTCAGGCAAAACCCAGTCCAGTTTCTAAACAGTCGATTCGTCCGAAGCGCAAACGCACATCTCGAGTCAAGCGCGCTTAAAATCCTTTTCCTTCTCTTTTCTGGCATGGACGCTTCCGCCAGAAAGCAAACTGGATACTTGCTCTTGATTTTCGGCATCGCTCTCGCGCTCGTTCTCGGTTTTGTGAAAATCAGCTACGACGCGCAGGCCGCGCAATTGTGCATTTTGACTCCAGCAGACCAGATGGCACAATGCCCTGTGCATAAGGATAATTCTTCCTGGCTCTTTGTGGCCGGCTTTGCCATTGCCGGAATTTTGGCAGCGTTGGGCGCATATTTCGCGTTTTTCGAAAAAGCGGTTCCCCTTCTTTCCAGTTCAACCAAACCTCAATCAAAGCCGTTCAAAGATTTCGACCTTTCCAAATTGGGCGATGAAGAGAACAAAATCGTCCAATTGTTGAAAAACGCGAATGGTTCTTTGTTCCAAACCGACTTGATTCGCGAAACCGGTTTTTCGAAAGTGCGCATTTCTCGCATTTTGGACAGGCTGGAACAGCTGGAATTGGTCGAAAGAAAGCGTCGTGGAATGTCGAATATGGTCGTATTGCGCTAATGCGCCTATTTTGGACTTGAAACTAGTTTCGCCGCTTCGGGGATAAGCTGTTTCAGCCGCAAATATGGACATGATGTGGAGGTATTTTCCATGAACGTGTCCAAGCTCGACATCGCCGCTTTCGCGATTCTCGGAGTGGCGCTGGTTGTTTCTGTCATGAATTTTGCCGCGTTGTCCGGAGTCCAGTCTTCGGCCGCGACTGCGCTGGCGACGGCCAGTCAGACTGTTGCAACGCCGTCCAATACGAATACGAATGCGGTTTCTTCGCTTTCGTTTTCCGAAATCGCCCCGACCGGCGTTCCGGCGATTTACGGAACTGAATTGGGAATATCATATGACGACATTTCCACTTCCAATGCCTCCAAAGCCGACGCGACCATCAACAAACTGGCGTTGCTCGACACGAGCATCCAACTCCAGGGAGCGGAATTGCAGCGGTATGTGAAAATTGCAAGCTCGATTGCGTGCGAATACTGTTGCGGCGCCAATACGCTCGTCAATGTGGACGGTAGCGCGGCATGCGGTTGTGCACACAGTTATGCCATGCGCGGAGTGGGAAAATATTTGATCAAACAGCACGGGAGCGAGTTTTCGGACTTGCAAATTTTGGAAGAAATGGGAAAGTGGAAAGTTTTGTTCTTTCCCGGCCCTGAAATTCAAAAAGCCACAGTGTTGAAAGACCAAAATATTTCGCTCAACTTTGTCTCGCTCGCTTCCAATCAGTATTTTGGAATCGAAAAAGGGGCCAAAGTTTCAAATAATTCCACCCAACAAGTAGGAGGTTGTTAACATGGAAAAAGAATGTTGCAAGAACGAAACTTCCAATGCCGGCAAAGAATCGTCCAACTGGAAACAGTACGTGTTGTTGGCCGGAGTGGGAATCGTTTTGATGTTCAGCATCGTGCAAGCGTTCCAAATCAACGCCCTGCAAAGCCAGTTGAACGGCAATGCAGGAACGGTTTCTCTTTCGAGCGCAAGCGCGGGCGAAACCAATGATCAGATGATGGCGCGCATGCACCCGGAACAGTACGCCGCCCAGCAAAAATCGGCCGCAAGCAATTCGAGTTCGGGCAGCACGGCTTCGCAAGTCGGAGGCTGTTAGTCGATGAAGCGATGGCTTGGCGTGCCAGTGACTTTGACGGGATTGCTTTCTTTTTCAGGCCTCGTCCACGCCCACTGCCCCTTGTGCACGGCCGCCATCGGCGGCGCCGTTCTTGGAGCGGAATACTTTGGCCTTGGCGCGGGAATCGCGGGATTGTTTGTCGGCGCCTTTGCCATTTCCACTGGACTCTGGCTCGCGGGAAAAATCAAAACCCAATACTTTCCCTTTCAAACTCCCTTGCTCGTACTGGCTTCTTTTTTGCTGACTGTGATTCCATTACAATATTTGTCGAGCCAGACCTTTTTCTTTCCCGCACTCTGGTTCGGAACTTCGGGAAGCGCGTTCAACCAAGTGTATTTTTTGAACAAATTGTTAGTGGGAAGCGTGTTGGGTGCTGTCTTGTCCTTGCTCGCCCTGCGCCTTCACCGCCTCTTGAAAGCCTGGAAAGGGAGAGTATTTTTTCCCTTCCAAGGCGTGGTTTTGACTTTGGCAGTATTGCTTGTCTCGAGCGGAATTTTGTTTGTGGCGTGGAATGGAGGGTGAAAGAATGAACGACATGGAAGAGTGGACGGAAAAAGTGAAGGACTTGCACAACGAGTTCGACCTTTCGAAAGACGAAGACTTGAGCATTGCATTGATGAACGTCATCTCGTTGGAAGAGCACCTTTCGTTCTCCGCCGCCAAAAGCGGAAACGAGCGCTTTCTCGAAATGCTGCAAGGCATTCGAACGCTCCGCAAGGAATTGCTCAAAAAATTCGTCAAAGAAAGCGAAGCCGAAGAATGGTGCATTTCCAAACACTTGTTGGCAGCGAGCATGCGGTTGTTCGAAACTGGTTCGAAGGAATTGGACGCCGGAAAAAGAGAAGAAGCGCAGCACTATTTCGACCTGGCCTTTCACTTGTATTCTCTTTTCTTCGCGCTGAACTGGAAAATTGTGGAACCGAAAAACCTCCAAAAAACACGCGCTCCGCTTTCCGGATTTTCCGAACTCGTCAAAAAACTCGTGGACTGCTGCAAGGAGTGAACCATGCGCATTGAAGTGTATCATGGAATCTTAGCAGGACTGCTTTTGCTCTCCGCCTATACTATAGTATTGTATGCACTGAACGGCCCAGCCCACGTGTGGGAGCAGTTCCGCGATTTCGGAATCCTGATCGCCGTCATTGTCGTTGGCTTCGGAGTCCAAATCGGCCTCTTTTCCTACGCGCGTTCCGAACTGAAAGCGCGCGCGGCGCGCAAACAGTTGGCCGCCACGGGCGCGGTTTCGAGCGGAACCATGATTGCCTGCTGCCTGCACCATATTACGGATGTTCTCCCTCTCGTTGGCGCGACCGCTTTTGGATTGGCGCTGGCCGAATACACGTTCCAGTTTCTCTTCATCGGCGCGTTGTCAGCTGTCGTCGGAACGTTGGCCATGCTGGCCGTATTGCAACAGCACAACGTGTTTCCCTTTCCAACCCTCTCTCACTTCGCGTGGAAGGAGGCGCGCAATGCGGGCGTTTCCCTTTCCGCAATCGCCGTGGCGGGCGTTTTTTTGATTCCTCTCGCCTCCTTTTCAGTGGCGCCCGCCACGGCCTTTTCTTCGAACGCTTCCGATTCTTTTTCGCTCGCTCCGCAGTCGAGCAACGAAAACAGTGTCGAAGTTTCCGTCACGCCGCGACTTTCTCCGTTGCAGAGCGCGTTCGAAATCGCATTCACCACGCATTCCGGAAGCATGGACTTTTCCGTGGACCAAATTTCCGCGTTGACGGACGATTCGGGACGTTCGTACAACGTGCTCGGCTGGAACGGAAGCCCGCCCGGCGGACACCATCGTTCGGGAACGCTTTCCTTTGAATCCCTTTCTCCGCAGGCCAAAACAATGACATTGAAACTATCCAACGTGGGCGGAGTCGACCGGATTTTCGAATGGAGGCTGAAGTGATGTTCAAGTCTTCGAAGGCAATCGACCCCATTTGCGGCATGGAAGTGGAAAAGGAAACGGCGATTTCCGCATACGGGCACTTTTTCTGCTCGGAATCGTGCGCGAAAGCCTTCGGGCGCAAAATCGGCAAAGAGTGATGTAGGAGAAGGATGAGTTGGATTTTTGGAAACAATTGAAAGGCAATCACACGCTTTTGATGGTGTTGTGCTGCCTGATTCCACTGGCAATCGCGGGCATTCTGTTATGGATGGGCTTTCGAACGTACGCCGTGTGGTTGGTCATTCTGTTGTGCCCGATCATGCATTTTTTCATGATGAAGGACATGCACTCGAAAGAGGAAAAGGCGCAGTCGAATGGCGAACATAAAGGTGATGGAGGATTGAAGCATGAACACTAACGAAATCATTTTGGTTGCGGTTATACTCGTCGCTTTGGCCGGCATGCTTTACATCATGCACCTGTTTTGAGGTAATTTTGTGTTCGAATTCGTGCAACAATATTTCGCCGACCCCATAACAAAGTACGGCGGATACAACATCATCAATACCGTCGTCTACTTGGCCATCTTGGTCGCGGTCGCTTTCATTGTTTTTCGATGGTTCGACAAGCGCGTGCGGTTTGATGTGAAATTCGCCCTCGCCCTGCTTCCCTTTGTTCTGTTGGGAGGCGCGGTGCGCGCGCTGGAAAACATTCGATTGCTTCCGCGCTCGGCCAATCCGCTCGATTGGGGATTTTACACGATTACGCCCGGAATATACCTCGCTATCGGCCTCTTTGCGATTGCGGCGCTTTGGTTCTCGCTCTGGTTTGGTGAAAAAACTGGCAAAGACTATCGGTTGGTATTGGCCGCGATTGGAATCGTTTCCGCGCTCCCTGTTTTGCTTTTCGACTTGCTCCGCTTTCAATCTTGGATTGGCGTGGCGGAAGCCATTTTCCTAGCGGCACTGCTTTCTTCGCTCGTCTGGTTCGGCGTGAAGCGATTCAAGCCTTCTTTCGGACTCGACAAGTTGAATCTCCTGGCCATCGCCGGACAGGCATTGGACGGCAGTACGACATTCGTGGCCACGCAGTTCAATTCGTGCACGGAAGAATTCATGGTTTCGCACATGCTCGTTTCTTTCTCTCCGTTTCTTTTTCCCCTCATCAAAGTCGCGCTCATCACCGCTGTGATGTACTTGCTGGACGAAGAAGTGAAACACGAAAACTTGCGCGGCTACCTCAAAGTCGTATTGGTGATTCTGGGCTTCGCGCCCGGATTGCACAATTGGTTCGCGCTGGGCTTGGGAGCGTGCAATGCATGAAAGCAACGCACATTATTATATGCGTAAAATGTCAAAACACTATAGGAGGTATTTTCCAATGGCGGAATTTTCGAAAATCAACGTGAAGGCCGCAACCATTACTGGAGGAATTCTGGGCGTGTTGTGCGGAATCTTCTGGAGCGTGTGGGGCATGATGGGATTGTCGTACGCGGGAATGGGAATGATGGGCTATATGTACGGCTCTTTGGGCGTTGCGGGTGCAATCGTCGCCAACATCGTCTTGGGCGCCGTCGTCGGAGCGTTGATTGGAATCGTGTACAATTGGGCGCTCTCGCTCAAGTAAGGCCAACAGCGAGCGCTTTAAAACCGCTCGCTCTTTTATTTTTTTGAAAGAGGTCAAAATTCATGGATTTGAAAGTGTTGTTTGCGGGATTGGCCATTGTTTTTTTGCTCGTGTTCGGCGTGACGCAGTACGTGTACAGCTCCACGCCTTCCAATCCGACCGCGACTCCCTCCGCGCCTTCGAACGCGTATTCCGGCGCCTATCGCGCTCCCATCGAAGACGGCGTGCAAAAAGTGTCGTTGCGCGCCCTGCAAACCGGAGTGTACGACAAGCCTCAAATTTTGGTAAAAAAAGGAATTCCAGTCGAACTGACGTTTTCCGCGGACGACGGCGCGGGCTGCGGCCACGGCTTCATGATGCGGGATTTCGGCATCCGATTCCAACTTGCTTTGGGCGAAACCAAAACCGTTACATTTACTCCGCAAAATGTTGGAACTTTCGAGTACAGTTGTTTGATGCGCATGTTCCGCGGAGCCTTGATTGTGGAGGCGTAGGATGAAGACCGTGTTGAAAGTCAAGGGCATGCACTGCCACGCGTGCGAAGTCGTGCTGAAAGAAGTCGTAGAAGAGTCGGGCGGAAAGAACGTTTCCGCTTCCACTCCGAAAGGCGAAGTTATTGCCGAATTTGCTTCTGCAAACGAGTTGGAAAAGGCCAAAAACGCCATCCGCTCCGAAGGCTATCGGGTGTAAGGAAATGGAATTGGAATTGAAAGTCAATGGATTGCAGTGTGGCGCGTGCGAAAAAGTCATCGAACGAACCTTGCGAAAGTTGCACGTTCGAATTCTCTCGTTCGACTTCAGCCGCGGAACCATGAAAGTCGACGCGTCCCCGCAAAACGTCGAGCAGATCCAGAACGCGTTGGCCGGCCAAGGCTATTTTTGCCGGAACATTTCCGAAATTTCCGACATCCAGCAAGGCCAAGGATTCGGCCACGCGTGGACTCTCTTTCAAGGCGTGTTGAAGGGCGAACAACGCTTTTCGTTCGAACGCTCCATCTTGTCGTTCGCGTTTCTCGGACTGCTGGCTTCCCTGGCCCTCGCCTTTTTGTTCGCCACGTATTTGGGCGCGCGCCAAATTATAGTCAGCGAATGCCGACTTCTCCGAACAAGGGCTTGCAATCGCGGCTCAAGGCTTCGAGGTCTTCCAAGGAATAGTTGCGCAACGACGGATTTTGCGCTCCCACTTCGTTGTATTGTTGCAAGAAATAGGATTGCGCGCCCTTCACTTGCTGTGCGCACGCGAGAATGTCGTCGCGCGAAAGCGAAGGATGGCACGTGGTGCGGAATTCGTGGAGAATGCCAGATTCTTTCAACAACCGGATGGATTTTTGGACGTTGACAAACTGGCCTTTCGACTGCGTTATTGCATCGTGCTTGGATTGGGGCGCTTTAACGTCCAACGCGACAAAATCAACAAGTTTTTGTTTCAAAACTGTTTCCAGCATTTTGGGATTGGAGCCGTTCGAATCGAGCTTGACCAAAAATCCTTTTTGTTTGATATTGGACAAGAATTGGGGCAAGTCCTGCTGGAGCGTGGGTTCGCCGCCGGAAACCACGATTCCCTGCAGTTTTCCCTTCCTCGCTTCCAAAAAGGAAAAAAAGTCCTCTTCCGAAACTTGCTCTCCTCCGTCAACCGCGGAAAGATTGTGGCAATAAACGCAGCGAAAGTTGCATCCGGCCAAAAAAACAATGGCCGCGATCTTGCCGGGAAAATCCTGCAAGGAAGTGGGCTGGATTCCGAAAATTTTCACCATTCTGTTCCCGCCTTCAAGCGATCGTACACTTTTCGGTCTTTGAATTCCTGCTTTTTTCCCACGTTCCAATTCTGCACAGGCCTGTAATAACCTACAATGCGCGAGTACACTTCGCACGCGCTCCCGCACTCTGCACACTTCGCATGTTCTCCTGCGGCATAACCATGCGAGGAACAAATGCTGAACGTAGGCGTCAGCGTAAAGTAAGGCAAGTGGTAGTGATGAACGATGCTCTTGACGAGTTCTTTCACCGCGACAGGAGAAGGGCGTTTTTCGCCCACGAACAAGTGCAATACCGTTCCTCCCGTATAGCGGGTTTGGAGCTCGTCCTGCAAGTCCAAGGCTTCGAACACATCGCTCGTATAGTTGACGGGCAAGTGCGAAGAGTTCGTATAATAGGGCGCGGTTTGCGGATTGCGCTGTATTTCGTCCGCATTGGCCACGCGGAGTTTTGGAAAAATTTCTCTGTCAAGTTTGGCGAGGCGATAGGATGCGCCTTCGGCCGGAGTCGCTTCGAGATTGTACAAGTCTCCGGATTCTTCTTGAAAGTCGGAAATGCGGTTTCGCATGACGTCGAGGACTTTTTTGGCGAACGCTTGTCCTTCGGAAGACGCGATGTTGGTTTGCAGAAAGTTTTCCACGCACTCGTTCAAACCGATCAAGCCAATCGTCGAAAAATGGTTGTTCCAATACTTTCCATTACTGTCGAAAATCTCGGACAAGTAGATTTTGGAAAACGGATACAGTCCGTTTTTCGTATAGTTTTCCAAAATCTTGCGCTTGATTTCCAAACTTTCTTTAGCCGCGAGCATGAGCGCTTCCAAACGCCGGAAAAAATCCTCTTCTCCTTGCGCCAAAAAACCCAAACGACCCATGTTTAACGTAACCACTCCAATGCTTCCCGTCAAGGGATTCGCGCCGAACAATCCCCCACCGCGCTTGCGCAATTCTCGATTATCCAACCTCAACCTGCAGCACATGCTGCGCGCGTCTTCCGGACTCAAGTCAGAATTGACAAAATTCGCGAAGTAAGGCACCCCATACCGCGCCGTCATCTCCCACAATCCTTGCAATTGCGGATTTTCCCAATCGAAGTCGTCTGCAATATTGTAGGTAGGAATCGGAAACGTGAAAATCCTTCCCTTCGCGTCTCCCGCGCTCATCACTTCGACGAACGCCTTGTTGACCCAGTCCATTTCTTTTTGGAATTCTCCCAAACTCTTTTCCATATCCTTTCCGCCAATAATCGCGGGAACGTCTTTCAAGGTTTTGGGACACTGCAAGTCCATGGTGAGATTCGTAAACGGAGTTTGAAATCCCACGCGCGTGGGCACATTCAAGTTGAACACAAACTCTTGCATGCATTGTTTGACTTCCTTGAATGTCAAACCGTCATAGTGTACGAACGGCGCCAAAAAAGTGTCAAAGTTGGAAAACGCTTGCGCGCCGGCCGCTTCTCCTTGCATGGTGAAAAAAAAGTTGACAATTTGTCCCAAAGCACTGCGAAAGTGTTTTGCGGGAGCACTCTCGATTTTTCCCGAAACCCCGCCAAACCCTTTGTGCAGCAACTGTCCCAAATCCCAGCCACAACAATAAGGGCCGAGAGTTCCCAAATCGTGCAAGTGAAAATCCCCTTGCTCGTGCATTTGCTGGAGATTTTTGGGATAGAGCTTGTGAAGCCAGTAATTGCTGATGACGACAGTAGACAAATGATTGTTCAATCCTTGCAAGGAATACCCCATGTTGCTGTTTTCGTTCACCCTCCAGTCCTCCAAGCCAATGTAATCCTCGACGGATTGGTTGGAGCCCAGCACGTATCCCATTCTTCGCAAGTCCGCATGCTGTTGTCGGTACAAAATGTACGCTTTGGCGGTCTTGTACAATCCGGCTTCCATGAGAACTTGTTCGACCGCATCCTGCACCAGCTCGATTTCCACCACTTCCGAAACCGGCAGTTTTTCCAACACTCCGGCCGAGAGCGATTCCGCCAAGCCTTCCCTTGCCACACTCGTCGCATCCAGCGCTTTTTGGATTGCATGGCGGATTTTGACATAATCAAATGCAACAAGTGCACCGTCGCGCTTGCGAATGCGTTTTACCTTTTCCGTCATTTGTCCAACCCTTTTTTCCAAAAAAATAAGAGAAGTAGTGGAGCGCATTTTGGAATAAATAGCTTGGGTTTGAAAACAATCCGCACCAGTTCGACAACCCAACATTTGTAGGGAAAAAAAGTCGGGAAATGAGTGATGAATTGTTCACGCGAACATCCAAAAGTTTAAATGCCCGAATTCCGTGTTGTCGGCATGGAAAAGCGCGCCCACATCGTTTCTCTCATCGTCATCCTTCTGCTCGCGCTCTATTACTTCGTCGTGCGCCACTTTCCCCTCCAACTCAGTACTGTCAACGGGGTTTTCGCGTTTGCCGCGCTCTTTCTCATTGGATTTTCGTTCTTGCTCGGACCGCTGGCGCGGTTCGCCAAACCCGTCTTTCTGCGATTCTTGCACGACAGAAAAACCTACGGATTGTGGGGATATTGCCTCGCCATCGCCCACATTTTTCTTTCCTTCCTCGTCGTGCTTCCCGAAAAAGACCCCATTTCGCTGGCCGACGCCATGTCGTTGGCCGTGGCGGCCGTGGCCATTCTCATCTTTTCCCTGATGGCGTGGACTTCCAATTCCAAATGGATGGAAAAACTGGGCTATGATAACTGGCGAAGCTTGCAGCGCATGGGATACCTCGCGTACGCGCTCGTCCTGCTCCACTTTGTCTTGCTCGAAAACGGAGTTTTTTTGAACCGCCCCATCGGACAGTTCGCCATTGGATTCATTCTGGTTATTTTTTTGCTACGCGGAATCGTCCAAGTCCTCGGCATTCCCAGCCCAGCGCCCACCAAAGTATACCCCCCTCTTTTCGCGTTTGAAAGGAAACGTTTAACTAATTCTGGAACGATAAAGTAGTTTGCGATGACGAGGTTAATCCCTGCCGACGAAAGGATGACGAGCAACCAACTCCGAGCATCAGAACCTACGGTTCCGATACCTCCCTCAAAGGTTGAAACATGCAAGCTGTTTTGAACTTCAAACCCGAAGAGAAGAAAAAAGTGCTGGAAGCGCTGAAACAGTTTAAAGCGAAAGCGCCCAACAACGAATATGAAGCGCGTGCCGTAGAAATCGACGGGTGCAGGGTTACTTTCTTCCAGTCGGGAAAACTCTTGATCCAAGGCGCGAACGCAGAGCAAGTGAAAGAAAAACTGCTGCAATTGGTCGAAACAGAAGACGAGCTTGTTTTGGGAATCGACGAAGTCGGAAGGGGAGAGAATTTCGGACCGTTCGTAGTAGCCGGAGTATTGGGATGGACTTCCAAATTGAGAGAGTTGCGGGACTCGAAAAAAACGGCCAAAATCGCAGAAAAGGCGAAAATCGTGGAACAAAACGCGCTTGGCCAAGCATTGGTTGTTGTAAGCGCGGCAGAAATCGACGCGAGAAGGAATGCCGGAGAGACGATGAACGACATTCAAGCCGACGGCGTCAACCAAATCATCGGCTATTTTCGGAAACATTTTCAGGAGAAATTTCGCATCATTGTCGACGGTTCTCCGATTGCGGGAATTGCAAGTGTTGAATTTTTGCCCAAAGCCGACGACTTGATTCCCCAGTGCGGAGCCGCTTCAATAATTGCAAAACACGCGCGCGATTCGAGCACGGACAAGGAAAAACGCAAGAGCTGGAAGAACTAGTGAAAAAGCGGCACAAGCAATGGGCTATTTCGAAATGAATTGAATGTGGTGTTTGAGTTTCGCGGCTTCTTTGGCGGAAAGGGTTTTCTTTCTCACGTTGTTGCCGATCAAGGCCGAGTTTCCAAACGGGTCTTTGACGACTACCGTGAACGGGTGCTTTCCTTCTTTCATCAAAGCGATTTTGCGCACGAGCTTGGACGCGTTGGACTTGGCTTTTGCGTTTTCCGCATGCCGTGCAGACATGGCCATGACGGCTCCGACGCGGTCCAACAATCCTTCCAAGTTGGAAATGTAACCGTCTGCCAAGGGACCGGGTTCCACTATAGTGCCCAACTCAGGAATTTCGACAGTTCCCGAAGTAGAACGCACGATTTTGATCTTCAAGTCGGAAACAGAATTCACTTTCGCCACGAAAGAGCACGGTTGGTTGAAAGAAGTGTTCCACACATCGTTGAGTTTCAACCCGCAGTGGTTGCACGAAAGCGTGGAAAGCAATACTTCGCCAAAGTATTCGACGGTTTGAGAGTTTTGGAGCAAAAAAGCGGGTTTTCCGCAAGAAGGGCACGAAATCGAAAGTTGGTTGGTCAATAGGTTCACCGTTTGGAACGAAAGGCGAGGCCATGCAAGAGCTTGTCTTTTTTGGCGCTGGGTTTGGCGGATTTCTTCGCTTCGAACAATACTTTTTCTTTCAAGCCTGTCAAGTCCACTTCCGCATTGGCCACGGCTTTTTCCAACTTTTCCAGTTTTTCGGAAAAGACTCCATCGCTTGCGCCTGGCTTGGAATAAAAGTGCAAGAACGTGTTTTCGAGTTTTGTCAAACGCTTGTGCGCGTGGTCGAGTCGATTGTCCACTTGTCGGACTCTCGAACTGAACACGGCATTGGAGTGCGCGGACGCGTGGGCGTTCGACTGCCGGACTTCGAGTTCTTTTTCCAGTTCGTTGATTTTGTGCTCTAACTTTTGCAAGTGCGTGCGGAGGTCGTGTTTGGAGTTTTCGACGAGCTGGTTTTCGACGGTTTGCAATCGCCTTCGAACAATTTCAAACCGTTTTTCGAGATTTTTCGAAGAAGGAACGTCCTTCCAACGCGAATCCCACTCTTCCAGTTTTTCGGCGTGGGAAAAAACGCGCGAAACCGCGTCCGCGTGGGTTTCGATCTTTTGCCCCAACTTTTTCAACAAGTCGAAGGCAACATCCACGCGCTTTTCAAACTGCATCAAGTGATGGCGGGCTTGCAAAAGATGTTTGGGAGAAACCGAAGGCGCGTTTTCCAAGTCTGCCAAGCGTTCGAACAAGAGTTGTTTGTCTTTTTCCAAAAAATCGACTTTTTCGGCGACCTTCGAAAAACTGGAATCGGAAAGATTGTGACGCGCCTTTCCCGCGAATTTTTCGGATTCGAATTCTTTCTTCGCCTGTTCCAACTCTTTCTTGGTCGCTTCCAGTTGTTCCTTCAAATCCGCAAGCGATTCGCGCAATTCGTCCACGTCTTGAGAAAACTGGGATTTTAAGGGAATCGGCGAAAAAACGCGCACTTCGGAATCCGCCTCGTTCAACGCGTCGCGGTCGAAGTAAACTTCTCCAAAAGTCCCGTCCATCGCAGAAGCGCTTGCCGTCAACGCGGTCGGCGAAAGACGCGGTTTGGAAAACTCTAAATAAGCGACTCCGGCGGCCAACAATATTGTACCGCCCGCCAGTGCAACCGTAACCCACATGCTTTCCAACCCTACAAAACCCGCATGGAAAGGCTTAAAAAAGTCAAAGAGGAAACGCCAATCCAAACAAAGAATCCACATTCAACGCGGTTTGGCGTTCGAAATCCGCCAACGCCATTCCCTTCAATCCTGCCAGTTTTTCAGCCAATTTTGGAATCAAAGCAGGTTCGATGAAAGTGCCTTCCAACTCAAACGGGCAATCGCTTTCCAAAAGCAGCTTTTCCATAGGAAACACGCGAAAGAAATCGTCGCTCCAATCATTGTACAATGCAGAACAATTGGCGGAAACAAAAAAACCCAATTCCTGAACCTCCTTTGCCTGAGATTTCGAACCAGAAAAAAAGTGCAACAACACTTTTTCCGCGCCCTTTCGTTGCAAGGTTTCCAAGCATTCTTTTTTTGCGCCGCGCGTGTGCACAACTACTGGCTTCGAAAATTCCTCGGCCAAGTCGAC
>CAZHUN010000090.1:0-2185 GCA_964535725.1 uncultured archaeon | reverse complement strand
CATACAACATATACTCTCGAACCCGAATTTAAGCTTTTGCCAGGCGGTTTTCCGGTCGACAAGAAGGTTCACCCTTTGAGGGAGATGGTGATTTGGTCGAAGCGCGGACTTACTAACTGTTTTTTGCCGTCGCGTTTCAATTGAATCAGCTTTTGCAATCCAAGCTCTTTCAAGTCGCGCGAAACGCTTTCGCGCGGGCGACCGAGTTTCTTGGCGAGGGCGGAAATCGAAATGCCTTCTTTGCGGTCCAACACACGCAATATTTTGAGCTTTCCGGGAGAAAAGATTTGCGAGAGCATTTCTTCCGACTCTACGTAAATGGCATGGTCGGGTTCGGTTTCGAGTTTTTCGGGAGAGAACATGGCTTCGCTGACGTCTTTGGCGAATTTGTGAATTTCAATTCCGTTATGGATTTCGAGGAGTCTGCGTCTTTTCATTGTTTCCACTTCCTCAAATGGTTTTGAATATACTTGTGTTTCCATTCTTCAAAATGGGCACGAATGGTTTGCAAGAGTTCGAAAACCGATTCACGAGAGGTCGGAGAGACCGTTACGAACTTGGGCTGTTTGGGTTCGAATAGGGCATCTAAATGAAAAAAACCATGCGCCGAATCGTAGCGGGCCACAACATGGTCGATTCCGTCGATTTTCGAAATATACACTAATTTCGCCTCCGTGATTCCGTGTGAGGATTGCATGAATTCAACGAATACTTTGTCTTCGTTGGACAGAAAGAATTCCTTGCTGAATCTTCTTGCATTTTCATGTAACATTTAAGGTCACGCTTTGTATTTAACACTTTCGGAGTGGAACGGCCAGCGAAATTTAAACCGTTCGAAGATTCCGTCGATTGCCGTCCGGTAAGGGGGGAATTTTTCCATTCAAATTCCCATGTTTTAAAAACGTTCCGTCCTTCATATGGAGGGTTGTTCATATGTTGATTGTGCGAGAAACGTTTACTGCCAAACCTGGACAAGCGTCCAAACTGGCCAAATTGTTCAAAAAAGGGTTTGCCAATACGCCTTATGCGCGCGTGATGACAGATTTTGTCGGAAACTACAACACTGTGGTAATGGAAATGCAGGTGAACAACTTGGCCGAGTTCGAAGCGGAAATGAACAAGTACAAGTCGGGAAAAATGGATCCAAATATGGATTCCAAACTGGCCGAAGAAATGTCCAAGTATACGGAATTGTATTCGACGGGAAAGAGAGAAATCTTTCAAATCGTCGAATAGAAAGGCTTTGACCTTTTTGAAACACAGAATGGGGAGAAAATTCATTCAAAATGGCGTAGTATTTTGTGTGCCCCCGGTCAAGCGAAAAAGAGGGTCTACCTAAAACAATTGGTAAAACTAGAATTCCTTTGTTCTCTGGTAATTTGACGCCTCTTCGGTTATCGTTACATCGTGCGGATGGCTCTCTTTCAGCGATGCTTGGGTAATCTGCATCCATTTCGCGTTCTTTCTGAGCGCTTCGATGTTTTTTGCGCCTACATAGCCCATCCCGCTTTTCAAGCCACCGAGAAGTTGGAAAACAATTTCCGAAATCGTTCCCTTGTATGGAACTATCCCTTCAATTCCTTCTGGAACATACTTGTCCTTATCCTCGGATGTTTTTCCATATCTGTCAGAGCCTTCCTTCATTGCACCCAAACTTCCCATTCCGCGATACTGCTTGTATTTCCTATTGTACATGTAAACGATTTTTCCGGGAGTTTCCTCGCAGCCTGCAAAAAGACTTCCAAGCATTACGGCATTTGCCCCTGCCGCAAGCGCTTTTGTGATATCTCCTGAAAATTTTATTCCACCATCTGCAATTGTCGTAACTCCAAGCTCTTCTGCCTTTTTGGCGCATTCGTTTATTGCTGAAAACTGCGGTACTCCCACTCCCGAAATTACTCGTGTAGTGCAAATCGCTCCCGGCCCAATGCCTATTTTCACGCAATCTGCACCGGCACTTGCAAGGCTTTCAACAGCTTCAGCGGTTGCAATATTTCCGGCAACGAGTTCAATCCCATACTCTTTTTTTATTTTCCTAACAGTGCGAATCACATTCGACGAATGGCCATGTGCTGTATCGACAACAATCAAATCCACTTCCTCTTTAAGCAGGGCATCAATCCTTTCCTCGAAATTGTTCGGTCCAATTGCCGCGCCCACAACTAACCTTCCTTTGCTGTCCTTG
>CAZHUN010000089.1:0-4483 GCA_964535725.1 uncultured archaeon | reverse complement strand
CAATACAATATCTTCCGACCTGGCTCCCAAGCCCACGCACTTTTGCACGCCGTTATAGACCGAATCCTGGCGCTCTTTTCCGCCGGGAATTGACGCGACAAATTTGGGAATTGGGTGTTCCACCAGCAAGCGTTCCAATTCTTCCGCGCTGTCGGAGTGAATGACGACCAAAATTTTGTCCACTCCCGCATGTTGCTGGAATATTTCCAATACATGAAGAATCAAGGGCTTTTCTTTCAGCGGAAGAAAAGACTTGTTGACTGCGCTGTGCATGCGGTTTCCCTTTCCTCCCGCGGTGATGACGGCGAATACAGTCACGTTTTTTCCCCCAAAAACTTTTTGGCCAATTCTCTCCCGTTCCTGTCGGCTGCGAAAATGTCTTCCAGCGAAGGGTTTTTCACTACTTTATGCACGTCCATCGCCTTTCGCACCGTCTCGTCAATGTCCAAAAATTTCGCGCTTCCGTTCAAAAACGCAAAAACCGCTTCCTCGTTCGCCGCGTTCATCGCACACGGCATTGTTCCTCCTTGCATTCCCGCTTCATACGCATAGGATACGGACGGAAACGTTTCCCGATCGATGGGAAAAAATTCCAGTTTTTTGTCCAACAAATTCAATCGAGGAAATGAAGTGGAAAGCCGTTCGGGAAAGCTCAGCGCGTATTGAATCGGGATTCGCATGTCGTGCGTTCCCAATTGCGCCATCAAGCTCCCGTCCACAAACTCGACGAGCGAATGAACAATACTCTGCGGGTGCATGACGGTGTCAATTTGTTCGAACGGCATATTGTACAGCCAATGGGCTTCGATGACTTCCAATCCCTTGTTCATTAAGGTCGAAGAATCAATCGTTATTTTCGCGCCCATACTCCAAGTGGGATGTCCCAACGCTTGTTCGACTGTCACATTTTGCAACTCGCTCCGTTTTTTGAATTTGAACGGGCCGCCCGAACACGTGATAATCAGTCGTTGCACTTCGGAAATGTTTTCCCCGTTCAAGCATTGGAATATCGCGCAATGTTCGGAGTCGATGGGCGTTAATTTCACTTCTTTCTTTTCCACTTCGCGCATGACGATTTCTCCGGCCGCGACCAATGTTTCTTTATTCGCCAAGGCGATGTTTTTTCCGGCCGCGATCGCTTTCAACACCGGCTTCAACCCCAAAAAACCGACCAGACTGGCGACAACCGTATCGGCTTCTTCCAGCATGGCAACGGCTTCCAATCCCTTTTCTCCCCACACGATTTCCGTCCTTCCTGCAAAACTTTCGCACTTTCTCGCGATATCTTCGTCTCCCACTGAAAAAAGTTCTGGCTTGAACTGCCTGATTTGGCGCTCGATTTCTTTTATTTCCTTGTTCCCACTCAACGCCACGACTTCGAACGTTGACGGATGGTTTTGGATAACATCCAAAGTCTGTTTTCCGATGCTGCCCGTGCTGCCGAGAATGGAAATTGCCTTCATCAGAGGAGGTTGGACGGCATCCTTTTTTTTAAGGTCGCTCTCCAATTCGGCAATGGACGTCGCTTCTCCCGCCAAAATCAACCTGTTTTTGGACTTGGAAGGAAAAAGACCCGACGGCTTTCACGCCATTCGAACGTGCATGCAAACCCTTTCCCTGGCCGACACGCTCGCTTTCGAAATTTCCAAAGGAAAAGGGATTTATTTGGACTGCGACGATGCTTCGATTCCGTTAGACGGAAGAAATTTGGTGTACAAGGCCGCCGCGATACTGCAAGACCGTTTCAAAATCCAGCAAGGAATTGCTGTTTCCATTCACAAAAACATTCCCGCTTCGGGAGGATTGGGCGGTGGTTCTTCCAACGGCGCGTGCACGTTGAACGCGCTGAACAAGTTGTGGACATTAGAACGTTCTTCGCGCCAGTTGGAACTGCTTGCAGCCGAATTCGGTTCCGACACGGCTTTTTTCGTCAAAGGCGGCACCCAACTCTCCACTGGGCGCGGAGAAATATTGCAACCCCTACCTTCTCCGCCCAAGTTGGACTTGGTCATCGTCACTCCCGAAATGCCGGCCATTTCCAACAAAACCGCCGATATTTACGGCCACGTGCGCGTTTCCGAACTCAAACACCCTTCTTGGAACGAGTTTGAAACTGCGTTGAAAAAAGGAAACGCGAAAAAATTGGTTGAAAGCACAGCCAATGTTTTCGAACAAGTGAAATATCCGTTGTATTCGAAATTGGAAAAAGAAATGCACACAGGGGCTTCCCATAAAGGCGTGTTGAAAGCCCTGCTGTGCGGTTCGGGTCCGAGCTACGCGCTGTTCTGCAAGGACGCGAAGACTGCCGAAAAAGTGGCGCAAGAGTTTCCCAAAGCCCGAGCGTGCACGACTGTTTAGGTGAAAAAATGCGTTTAATTGTTGTTCGCCACGGAAGAACAGAGGAAAACCAAAACGAAATCGTGCAAGGCCACCTTCCTGGAAAAATCAGCGAAGAAGGAATTCGACAAGCGAAAAAAGTGGCGCTTCGCTTGAAAAAATTCAAAATCGATGCTATTTTTTCCAGCGACTTAGCTCGAACCAAAGCCACTGTAAAAGAAATTTTAAAGTTTCAAAAAGCAAAGGTACGGTATTGGAAATTGCTGCGAGAGCGCAATTTTGGCGAATTTCAGGGGAAATCTCGCCAATATTTGAAAGACTCTGAAAAAGAGAGCGGGGTTCTCTATGCCCATTTCAAACCCAAAGGCGGAGAGTCGTTGACAGAATTGCGCGAAAGAGCGGCCAAAGCGTTGGACAAATTATACCAACGATTCCCGAATAAGACGGTATTGATTGTGACGCACGGAGGATTGATTCGAATGATTCTATCCATCGCCATGCAGCGAACAATTGATGAAATCGAGGAAGCCATGCGGTTCAAAATTCACGATACAAGCGTTACGATAATTGAAATTCACAAAGGCACGCACAAGCTTCATTTGGTTAACGATGCCAAGCATTTGCTTTAGCGTTGAAGTTTAGCGGCTTCGAACTTTTTCTGAAACTCTTCTTCGCTTGTGTAACACTTGGAAAAAAAATCGCAGTACTTGCACAAGTGCTGGGGCTTCAATTCGAACTTCGGCTTTTCTTTTTCTCTCGCGCGGATATTTTTCACGTCGGCTTCGATTTCGTCCAAATCGCGCTGCGAAATCGGATAGTACACTGATTCGCCGTCGCGCAAGTAAAAAATGGAGACGAATTTTGGAATCTCCTGGAACTTCGCGTTCCACAAGAACGCGTACGCTTTGCACTGTTTCAAGTCCCGTTCTGAAATGCTGTGCGGAAGTTCGCTTTTGGAAGTTTTATAGTCTACAATCGCCATTCCTTTTCCGTACAACGACATGGTCTTGTCGATGATGCCGACAAAATTTTCATCCTCCAACTCCAGCTTGTATTCTCTGTCTTTGGGATAAAAGTGTCGTTGGATGTTGCTCTGAAACCATTGACTTTCCTTGTTTTCGGTTTTGAGCTTGTTGTGCAACGCATACGCCAACTTGGCGCAGTAAAAGTCGAGGAATTCTTCCGTCTCTTCCTTGAATTCGGCTTTTTGTCCTTCGCTTTCGAAACAGTCCGGGTATTTGGGAGAGCCGATTTGCGCCCACTCTTTTTCGAGCAATTCGAACATGAGTTTTCGAAAATCTTCCCACGTTTCTTTCCAGTGTTGTTCTTGCTTCACGTGCGCGATAGAGACGGCTCCGAAAAAGTCTTCCAACACCTTGTGCAATATTCTTCCCCGCACCAAGTGCACGGTTGGTTTGGTCGGCAATTTTTCCACGAACGAGTAGTAGAATTTTCGCGGACACTGCGAGAAGGTGGCAATCGCACTGGGAGAGAGTCGAACAGTTTCGGCCATAGCGAGAATGGGGGAGAAGAGGTTATTTTACGGGTTGTTGTGAAAGGGTTACGCGTTTCCCGTGCACGTGGCCACTTCTTGGTGGGGAATTCCGGCTTGGACATAGAACAAGGTCACTTTTTGAGAGTAAGGACCGGAGGCGAATGCGGCTGGATTGCTGGTTAATCCGATAGTGTTGACGTCGACTGGAGACGCGGAAAGCACGGTTGCGGACGAAAACCCGGTTCCGGGAGTGACGGCCGAGGCCGTGAAGGCATTGTTCGCACTGTTGAAATCAACGCTCGAGAGGACGATCTGGCCGCCGGTTCCGTTCGACACGCGCAGGAAAACATTTCCGTTCGAAATGCTGTGTTGAATATATGCGAGTTTGTTCAATCCCGTGCACGTGCCCGCGTCGGGAGGGTTGAAGATTCCGAATGCGAACAATGCGGCGATGACGATCACAATGACCACCAGCGCCCAACCGTACGTCATCAAGTATTCCAACGCACTTTGTCCTTTCGAATCAAAGGGCGTGTTCATGAGGGAGGATAAGGGTCGCGACTATTTAAACAATGGAGGCGTGGCAGAAGCTCGGAAGAGAAAAAAAAAGAAAAAAAGGCAACGTGTTTGAATTAAATGTTGCCTGTACAG
>CAZHUN010000088.1:0-10703 GCA_964535725.1 uncultured archaeon | reverse complement strand
GACCAATTCTGGCAAGCGCTCTTTCAACAATTTCGCCAATTCGCGCACGGCTTTTTGGTCCAAATTGTGGGTTGGTTCATCTAAAATGAGCAACCCCAACTTTTGAGTTAATACAAGAGAAAATGCCATGCGAATCGTTAATGCAGCGGCCGAACGTTCTCCGCCGGAAAGAATGCCTTCTACGCGCACCCAATTTCCAGAACGCGTTTGGCAGAAGAATTCATAATCCCCTTCCACGATTTCCAACTTGGCGGAAACAAAATCTCGATAGGGATATACGCGCGGCCACAAGTCGTGCATGGCCTGGTTGATGGCTTCCAACAACTGCATGCGCAACTGTCCCTGCGTGTCTTCCAACGCATTGGCAAAAACCGAAAACAATTGCTGCCATTGTTTCAACGCTTCAGCTTCGGACTGCATTTCCTGCAATTTCTGCAACGAGGATTGCACATGCTGCAAGGACTCTCGAAACTGTTCGGCCATGTGCAGTTCGGCATTCTTTCCGCTTTCCGCCTTGGAAGTTTCGGACAAGGCCTTGGACAATGATTCTTGCAAGGCACGGGATTGGGAAGGGTCGAAATGCAATGCTTTGGACTGCATGGAAACTTCGTTCAACTTTGACTGGGCTTCGAGCCATTGTTTGCGCTGTTCCACGGCTTTGCGCTTGAGTTCGCAGATTTTGAGCTTTTCTTGCAATTTTTGCAATTCAATCGGAGAAGAGGTTTTTTCGAACGCTTCCAGTTTTGGATTCAATTCCCGCAATTCTGCACGCGCTTTCGACTCTTGTTCGAGCAAATTTTTGACTTCGATGGAAAGTTCGAGACTGTGTTCGAGTTTTTGGATTTCTTTTTCCAGTTCTTCGACTCCGCGTTCGAACATCTGGCTCTCGCGAGCGCATTCTTCCAACTTTTGTTTGGAAGTTCCACCCTGTTTTTGGAGTTCGGAAAGCGATTTTTCCAACTCTACCTTCACGTCGTGCGAATGGGATTGGTTGATGGTTTGCAAACACACTGGACAATTTCCTTTCAACGAAGCGACTTGGGAGAGTTGGTGTTGCACGTTCAAAATTTGGGTGTTGAAAGTCGTTACAGCTTCTTGCACGAGCGCGCGCTTTTGCAACGCTTCTTCCAGTTTCTTGCGCGCGTCTTTCGACTTGGATTGGATGTGCGACAACAATTGCTCGATTTCGAAAACACTCCTCGGTTCCAGCTTGCGCTTGTCCGAAATGCTTTCTGCGAGAATGGTTAGTTTGGCAGTCCACTCGGAAGCGCGCTGGAAATAGGAATTGAAAAGCACCGCATCCTTTTTCGCTTTATCTTCGCGCTCTTTCAAATCATTGAATTCTTGCAACACTTTTCCCCCGTCCAAAGAAGCGGCAGGCTTTCCCATTTCTTGTTCCAATTGTGCGAGTTGGAGGTTCAACTGTTCGGCCAGCGCAAAATACTTCGACCGCTCGGTTTCGAGTTTTTGGAACTGGCGCTCTTTTTCGGAAAACGATTGCACGTCCTTCTCCAATTGTATGGACTTTGCACTCCATTCTCGCAATAAAACTTCGAACTCGAGCGCTTTTTTCCGGCACTTGGCTTCCAACTCTTGCAATCGTTCGGCCTCTTTTTGCCAACGCTCGGCATCCATTCCTTTCAACATGCGCTCTTTTTCTTCGAACTTTGTCCTACACTGTCCGGAAAGTTTGACTGCGTTCTGGCGTGCACTTTCGTAACGCTCCAAGTGCAACAACTCGTCGAACTTTTTCTTCCGGTCTCTTGGAGAGAGTTTCAAAAAAAAGTCCAACTGGTTCTGCTCGCTGTACACGGCTCTGGAAAATAATTCAAAGTCCATTCCAAGCAGATTTTCTACTTCTTGCGACACTTCGGAAGGCTTGGGTCCTGCGCGCAAAGACGCATTTTGCAAGAGTTTGGCTTGCGTGCTTTTTCCGTCCGCAAAAAACGAGCGTTCGACGCTATACGGTTTTCCGTCCAACGAAAAGTCGAGCTTGACTCTCGAAAACTCTTGCGCGAGAGGCTTTTGCATGACGATTTCGGCCATGGACAAGCGCTTGGCGTTCAACGCGGGAAACGTTCCGAACAAGGCAAAACAAATCGCGTCCATGATGCTGCTCTTTCCGCTCCCCATCAACCCGACAATGACATTGGTTCCTTTCGAAAATTCGAGCACGCTCTTCTGGTGGGTTCGCCAGTTTTCCAACTCCACGCGTTCAATCATGTGCAAGAAAAAGAACAACAAAGGGAAAAAGGGACTTGCTCTGCCTTTAAAGGAGAGTCATGATTTCGACTTCGACTTCGTTCACTCCCGAAATCGCTTTCAGTTCGGTTTCCAATTTTTCGGGGGCACTGTCGTCTTTTTCAGGAAGCAAAAAAGCCGCGCGCAGCAAGCTCATTCCAAAACCGACGTCCTCGCGCTTGACTTCTTTCAACTCTCCGCCTTTCACGCCCTTCAACGCTCGTTCGACAGCATCCACGTTTTCGGGACCGTCCGGAAAGAGCTTGTACACGATCAATGTTTTTCCCATGGGGGAAACAAAAGCCATTGTTAATTAAAGGCTTGGCAGCACATTTTTTTCACGGGCCCGTAGTTTAGCCTGGAAGAATACGGCGCTTCGGACGCCACGACGGGGGTTCAAATCCCTCCGGGCCCGCTCTCATTTTTTCAAAAAGCCTTTCGCTTGGCGCTTTTTTCGCCGGCCTCGCGATTCGGGCTCTGCCCGAATGCGCCCATTCTTGGCAACGCCAAGAATCGGGTTTTCCAAAAGGCCGTTCGCTTTCAACACGCTTTTCAAGTCCGGCTTTCCCCGCTCTATGACCTCATACCGCACGTGAAAAATGGGTTTGTTGCATTTCAAGAGAAGCGAAAGGTCGACGGGGGTCGCGCTGACAATATAGTCGGCGGGAATGCGGTTCAAAGTTCGCTCCAGCTCGCGAATTTGACGAGGAGAATAGCCCATTGCGGGAAGCACGCTGTGCAAGTGCTTGAACTTTCGAAAAACCTCTTTCAGAGATCCTACTGCGAAGCGCTCGGGAGAAATGATTTTCGCCTTTGCTTTTTTGGCCAAAACCATTCCCGCGCCGAAAGCCATTCCGCCGTGCGTCAGCGTGGGACCGTCTTCCACCACAACCACTTTCTTTCCTTTCAAGCGGTGCGATGCCATGCAAAAAATGTGCGAATCCGCTTCGATGACTTTGGCACGAGAATTGACTTCGGAAGCGTTCCGGCGGATGAGGTCAACGTTTTTGCGCGGAGCGTTGGAAACTTTGTTGATCAGCAAAACATCAGCCATGCGGAAGTTGGTTTCTCCCGGATGGTACAACAATTCGTGCCCCGCGCGGAAAGGGTCGCACACGCAGATGTGCAAGTCGGGCGTGTAGAACGAAAAATCGTCGTTCCCGCCATCAAAGACAATGATGTCGGCTTCTTTTTCGGCCCTTCGCAATATTTTTTCGTAATCCACTCCTGCAAAAACGGGAACGCCCAAATTAATTAACGGTTCGTACTCTTCGCGCTCTTCGATCGTGCATTCTTTCTTGTCCAAATCATCGAGCGAGGAAAAGCGCTGCACTTCCTGTTTTTCCAAATTCCCGTAGGGCATGGGATGCCGGATTACGACTACTCTTTTTCCTGAGGCGGAGAGCAGGGAAACGATTTTGCGCGTGGTGGGAGATTTTCCCGCGCCCGTGCGCGTGGCAGTTACCGCAATTATAGGCTTTTTCGACTTCAACATCGTGTCATTGGGACCGAGCAGGGAAAAGGAAGCGCCGTTGGCGAGGGCAACCGAAGCCAAGTGCATGACTTGCTCGTGCGACACGTCGGAATAGGCAAAAACAACATCGTCCACATCAAACTTTCGAATCAATTCCGGCAAGCGTTGTTCGGGAAAAATGGGAATGCTTTTTGGATAGCGCTTGCCCGCGAGTTTTGTCGGATAAAGGCGATCGGCGATTCCTTCGATTTGTGCGACCGTGAAAGCGACGACGCGATAGAGGGGATTGTTCCGGTAGAAAACGTTGAAATTGTGAAAGTCTCGACCGGCAGCGCCTAGAATGATGACGTTTCGCTTGCGGGGCTTTTTTCGTGAAGCTCCCGATTCTCGCTTCGCGAGAATGGGCACATTCGCTTTCCTGCGAATCGTGTTTTCCAAAAGGTTCATATCAATACTCGAGGAATTTTTCCTTGCCTTTCAAGAATTGGGAAAAGAATTCGCGAAACTTTTTGTCCTTCGCATAGCGTTTTTGCAGTTCTTTTTCGGAGACGAAACTCGCGAGTCGAAGGGATTTTTTGAGTACAGCACTCTCTACTTTCGTCCATTCTTGGAACTGGCGCAAAACAAACTCTTTCGCGTTCCAAAATTCGCGCACTTCTTCGACAATCCAGCGCCCTTTTTCCACGCGCGGACCCGAAATAGGTTTGGAGTGGGCTTTCAAAAAGTTTTCCGAAGCGAGCGCGTTGGAAGCGAGAGGGCCAAAACGCTTTCGACTGCGTTCGAGCTCGTTCGACTCCAGTTCCACGGCAAAAAAAACTTCTTTTTGCTCGTCAGTCCACGCTTCCAAACGGCGCACTTGAAACTCTTCCAACTGCAAGGCATTGGAGAGCTTTCGAGAAAGCCTGCGAATCTGCCCCCATACCATGTCCGACAACGTGCCTTTGGGATAGGGAAAGCGGAATACCAAAATGGTTTGTTTTTCGGCCAGTTTTTTGGCCAAACTCCACTTCAAGGGTTTGGACTTTTTTCCGAAAAAGAAATGAATGCTAGGCTGTTGCACGAAACGCTTGGACGCCGCAATGATTCGACCAAACTGTTCGTTCGACAAAGCCGCGGCCACGTTGCGGTTTGAATCAGTAGGATCAACAATGATCAGGGGGGCTTTCGAAAAGCGTTCGCGCGCCTGCTCTCGCAACAAAGAACGTTCCACATCAACAATCGTGCTTTCTTTCCACTTGGACAAGAAACGCACGGCATTCCAAAACGAGCCGTATTCCAAAATCAACAATTCAACCGCATATCCGGGAAGGCCTTGAAAGCGCGAGTCCGCACCATACGCTTCGATGCCTTTCAAAAACTGTTTCAACAAGCGCACTTCATCGCGCTGGGATTCGGAAAGTTTTTGTTGCACGTACTCCAAGTGAAAAGGAGTCCGGTCGACCGAACTTTGCAATTCGGAAGCGCTTTCGACTTGGTAGGAAGGAACGACTTCCACGTCAAAACCGTCGATGGTTCCGCGAACATACGGGTGTTCGCTGTATGCAAGTTCCCACTTGTGGCCGCGAAACAAGGCCTTTCCCAATTTCAGTCCTTCGCGTTCGAATTCTTTTCGAGACACGTGTTTGGGAAAAAGTACAAACAAGTCCAAATCCCGGTCGCCTTTCAAGTGGGTGTTGCGCGCCAGCGAACCGGCCAGCAATACCTTGACATGACTTCCTTCCATGGTTCGGATTTTTTGCGCCAGCCTTTCCGCCATCGCCAGTTCGGCCTGGAACTCTTTTTCAGAAGGCTTGACTTTGGCCAACACTTTGGGAAGCAGCTTTGCGGGAAAAGGCATAGGTGTATTGGAAGAGCGGGGAAAATTAAAGCCTGCCGTTGCGGGGGCGCAGTATAAATAGGCGTTTGGGAAAGGCCTCCAATTTTAAACAGTTCTTCCCTCTCCCTAGAACGGTCGGACATGAACAAATTCATCCTTTTCGCCATTGCCCTCGCGTTCCTCTCGTCGAGCGCGTTTGCAGAAGTCGAACTCATTTATCCGATTGAACAGCGCGTGGAATCCGGACAAGGGTTCGAACTCGGCAGCGTGCAAGCCGGAGAAACTGTAGAATTGGTTTTCAACGCGAATGTGGTTTCGCAAAATGCGGCGCGATGGACTTCGGTCGAACTTTCTGGACTGCCAGAACAATGGCGGAGTGAAAAAGTCGAACAACAAAATCCGAACACGCTCGCGGAAAGAATTATGATTTCTTCGAACGCCGAGCCCGCCACCCACTCGATTACGGCAACATTGAAAGACAATTCCAACCAGTTGGCTTCGGAAAGCGTTTCGTTGATTGTCAAAGTGCGCCAAAATCTGATCCACTTTGAAGTGCAAAACGCTTCGCTGAAAACAACGGCAGGAGAACCCGTCAAGACACAATTGAACGTGTCTTCCGAATCCATTGCCCGCCATAAAATACGAATCGACAGCACCTTGCCAAGCCCTTGGATGAAAGGCTTTGAAGTAGAATTGCAGCCCAAAGCCAACCAAAACATTGAGTTGAAAATCACTCCCCCGATTTCGGGAAAAAAGAATTTCCAATTAAATATATTGGACAGTCAAACTCGGGAAGTCTTGAAAAGTTTCGACATGCAAGTGGAAGTGCGGCCAACATTGAAGAGCAAGTACCAAGAGGCATTGTACGGCTTTCCGTTCTTCTCCCCGGGATTGTTGCCGTACTATCTCATCAACGGTTTCTTGAGCCAATTGCTACCGTAAGCGCTTGCTCAAATACGCCCCATCAGATTCGAATCCTTTTTTTCGATAGTATTCGCGCACGCCGACTCCCGAAATGACGAGCAATTTCCGGGCGTCCAACTCTTCCATTGCGATTTTTTCCGCTTTTTCCAACAACACAGTTCCGATTCCTTGATGTTGCAAGCTGGAAGAATTTCGTTTTCCCAAACCCTGCAAGGAATCGAACACGTGCAATTCGCGAACTCCGGCACTGTTTTGCGAAATTTCCGGACGAACTTGTCGGGAAGGGAGGCGCAAACGGCAAAATCCGATCAATGCATCGCGTTTTGGAGACTCGGCTGAAATGAAATATTCTGTGCCTTCGGAAGCGGGATATTGTTCGACAAAAAGCTTCCACTCTCCCGAATAATTTCGCAAGCCCGCCTCGCGACAGCGAATGCACTCGCAGCGCAATCCTTTTTCTTTCATGAAACTGTGCACATACTGGCGCAAGTTCGTGTGCTTGATTCCTGCAGAAATGTTTTTGGAAGGAATGTCGCGCTCGATGCGGTGCACGCGCACCCAAGGGGGAAAACGAGACTTGGCTTCGGCCAGCAATTCAACTGCTTCTTCCAACGACATGGGTTGAAAGCGCCCTAACTTCCATTGCTGGTAGAGCGCGGTTCCTTGCACGACCAAACACGGATATAATTTCAAACCATCGGGGCGAAAGTCGGGGCTTTCAAAAATACGGGAAAGGGAAAAAAGGTCCATTTCTTTCGACGATTGTGGAAGGCCAGGCATCATGTGGTAGACGACTTTCAAAAACGCGTCTTTCGCGTTGCGCGTGGCGTCCACAGAATCTTGCACGGAATGGCCGCGATTGGTGGCTTCCAACACAGAATCGTGCAACGACTGAACGCCCAACTCTACTCGCGTGGTTCCCAATTTCAGCATCTGGTCCACATGCTCTTGTTTGCAAAAATCCGGCTTGGTTTCCACGCACATTGCAACGCACCGCACGTTCGCGCGTTCGTTCCGCGCGTGCTCGAATTTCAAATCCGCACTGCCTTGCAAGCGGGACATTTTTTCGTGCAATTCAGCACGCTTGGATTCCACGTCCTTCCAATCGTGAAATGCGAAAAACTTTTTCCAGTCAAAGTTGGACGAAGAACCGAACAATTCTCCGAAATCATTGAATGCTTTGAAGGCAGAACCCACAAAATCGTGCTGGTAGGACAATGGATACGAAGGAAAGGTTCCGCCCATGACGATCAATTCTGTCTTGTCCACGCAATGGCCCGTACTTACATACTGGGCGAGGCGGGAAAACGTCTGCCAGTAGGGATTGTACAAATTGTGCTTGGCGCGCAAGCTCGCGGGCTCGTGGCCAGTATAGCTTTGGGGAACGCTGCCAAAGGGAGAGTTAGGACCGCCCGGACAAAACACGCACGTCCCGTGCGGACAAAAACGTGGTTCGGCCATGATGGCAATCGGAGCCACTCCCGAAAGCGTGCGCACGGGTTTGATGCCGAGCATTTTGCGCACTGCACTCGACGCGTCGGGAAGCAAGGCCAGCAAGTCGGGATCGGCCGGAAGGGCTTTCAGTCCGATCGAATTCGAGAGCTCGGCTTTCAACAATCCAAGACTGCGCTTGTCGGAAACCTGCTCCGCGTCGATGGCTTGGGCGATGGCTTTCGCAAAACTGCGCATTTTTTGCTCCATATTCGAACTGGAACAAAACCCTTTTTTAAACCAAAAAGCCTATTGGAGAGATGGATCCACAAGAAGAATTTTTGGAGTACGTGAAACAAAACCCGCAATACTATTCCATCATGCGCGCTCCCGTGTACATGCGCATTCTCCAAAGCCTCAAACAAAAAGCAAGCGACATTAGCGAACTCAGAACCGAAGCCAATGTCGAAGAAGGAGACTTGATCCTTATTCTCGACAGCTTGGAACAAATCAAGCTCGTGGAAAGAATCGAACTCCGCAACAGAATCTTGTACGCGCTCTCTCGCGAAGGCGACACGTTTTTAGAAAAATACCAAAAAGGCTACTTGGTTTTCGGATCGGCCCTTCCGTGAGCCGGCGACGGGCGCCATCTTCGCCATTGCTCGATGCCGCTTGCTCCGCTAAAACCTCAATTTGAACCGCAATAAAGCGGCCACGCCGCCCAAGCCTTGCAATTCTCGCCCCGCTTCATGCTCGCTCGAAACAATGTGGATTTCGGCCTTCAACCGCTCGGCGGTTTCCAACAAGGGTTCTACTTTGGGCCGGTCTTTCAACAAGAGTTGATCGAGAACGAGCAAGTCTTGGACGGCGCCAAACTCCAATGCTTTGCGCGTCTCTTCCACTCCAATCGTGGACAACGTGCTGTTTTTGGCCGCTTCCGACAAAATCCGCTCGACCAGCTTGGCTTCTTTAGCCGCTTCGGAATTCTGGACAGCGGCCAACATCACCCCGCGCTTCAACAACTCGTTCAAGCCAGTTTCTCCCACAGAATTAATGGCTTCGAACGAATATTGAAAGTCGGGAATTTTTTCAAGGAGAAAGTTTTTCACATTGTCGCGCGTAAAACCGGGACCGGCAATCAACACGTCTTTCAATTTGACGTCTTGAATCTTTTTTCCGATTTCGAAAAAATACTTTCCCTCGTTGGAGGGAGAGAATTGCTTTCCTTCGCGAAACGCGTTGATTTTTGCCTTCACTTCAAAACCATAGTCTTTCAACACCGCAAAAGTCGCTTCTTCATCGTCCAAAACAACCACCAACACTTGCGGCTTGCTGGTCGAATCGTGCGCTTTTTTCAAGCGCTGGATATGAAAGGGCTTCAACGCTTGCTTGCGAACGCGCACTTTGTCGCCCAACCCAAACTCCAACGTGTGATGGGCCTTTAATTCTATAAACGCTTCTGGCTTTCCCGAAAGTATGATCCCCGACACGCGCAATTGGCCGGAATACTTGTGCAATTCCACTTCTTCCACGTTCAAGTCAATGTACACTTTTTTGCGCTCTGTCTTCGCATCTTCGCGATCTTGCGGTTTGAAGGCGCGCGTCGAATTTCCAGAAACCACGTCTCCCGGTTCTATGACATGCGTCAAGTGCCAAAGGTCATCGAGATTTTCGGGAACGACTTCGAGAAAGTTTTCTTTCTCATCCACTTTCAACAACTTCATGAAAGAAGGTTTCGGACAACACTTTAAACTGCTTTCTTTGCCCTTTTTCCAAATGCGGTATTCGTCCTTGCAAAAAGCATTGGAAGAAAGCGTTGCAATCGCATGTCGCGAAAAAGAAGCGGCAGTCTTGTTTTCCGGAGGATTGGACTCGAGCCTCATCGCCCAACTCGCCATCGCACAATGCACTGCACGCTTGTATGTTGTTGGAATGCCGGAGTGCTTCGATTTCGAAATGGCAAAAAAAGTGGCGAACGAAATGCATTGGCACTTGCACGAAATCGCCATCCGACCGGAAGAGATTTTGCACTTGAAGAAAGAATTCGAACGAATCACAAAACTGGACGATTCGTACAATGCTTCGCTTGGCATTCCCATTCTTGCAGCGGCCAAGCATATCCGACAAAAGAAAGTTTTGTCCGGACTCGGGGCAGACGCGCTGTTTGCGGGCTTTTCGAGAACCAAGCGGATTTTGAAAGAAGACGGAGTGAAAGGAGTTGAAATGGACTTGCAAGCGTCCCTTCAAAATGCGCAAAACAACGACTACAAAAGAGATTCACAGATTCTAGGACATTTTGGCAAACGGTTGCACGCGCCCTTTTTGGACGAAAAAGTGATAAAAGAAGGGATGAAAATTCCCGTACTCGAAAAAATCAAGAACGAAAAAGACGAACTCCGGAAGTGGCCCTTGCGCGAAATGGCAAAAGAAATTGGATTGCCAGAACTGGCTTGGAAGGGAAAGAAGAAAGCCTTGCAATACGGTTCGGGAGTGGAAAAAGCGCTCAAGGCTTCGGAGTCGAACAAGGGGTGACGTCGCAGTGGCCAGAATACGCGTCTTGTACTCCGCTTCCCGAACACATTTTTTTGACGCGAATTTCTCTCGTCACGGTCGCCGAATATCCGCCCCCTTTCTTGGTGCATTCGAGCGGGGCACTCCCTTGTTTATTGTCCGAAATTTCCAAATCACTCAAGAGCGTGCATTCCACTCCAGTTTCTTGTCGATAGGTTTCTAGAATTCCAACAACGTCGACAGTGGAAGGACTTGTATTTCGGAACGTGCAATTGGATTGCAATTGGTAGGCGGCGGCACTGTCGA
>CAZHUN010000087.1:0-8095 GCA_964535725.1 uncultured archaeon | reverse complement strand
TCGGACACTCATTCATAAAGGAAAAATTACTGCGCGATTAATTTATCGTCTACTGGCAGTTTCCGCGATTGACCAATTGATACCGGTTTTGGAGCAACGACGCGACTTTAACCCTTTTACCAATTCATGGCAAAACATTCGCCTCTTGGGGGCGGACGCATTGTTCGAAAGAGCAATAAAACAAGTTCGGGACAAAGGATTGGCAGATTTTCCCGCATATAATACAGTACAAAAATTGTGCGAAAAATTGGTCGAAAAAGGAATTCTCGAAAAAGAAGAAAATGGAAAAACGCTTTATTGCGTTTCGCCCGAATTTTTGACACTTTGGAAAGCCAAGCGAGAAATACTTCAAGAAAGAAAGAAATCCACGCTCGAAATGGAACGAATTTTTTTCATGCTTGATAAGTAAATGAAGGCTATTAACGCCTTCGTTGTCCGTACTTGTTTTCCAATTGGGCGGCCAACGCTTCCAATTTCGCGTCAATGAGTTCGTCCAAGTTCTTTTTAAGGATTGTTTGGAACTTTTCGCGGTCGAGAGGGCTTTGGCACGCTTCGCAATGACTTTCGTGTGGCATTGCCGTTTTTCCGCATGACGGGCACACTTTGGATTGAATAGTCGCCAATACTTTGCCTTGAAGCTGCTCTTTGGTCATTCCAACGTATTGCCTTGCTTCGAAACTGTTAATGACGTGTCCCGCGAACATGCTCCCGCGAACCATCCCCAGCGTATCGTAAAACTTGGACAAGGCCATTTTTCGAAAGACGTAAAAGTTTCGGTTCTTTGTTTCGGGAATTTCGGCTCGTTCGCAGATTTTATAGTGAATGCGGAGCGCGAACTCGTAGCTGTAATCGAACAAGGCATTATTGTCTTTGACCGAAATAGTCCACGGTGAAATATAGAACCACGCGCCCAGTGCTTCCTCCCCGTTCAAGAAAATGTCGCGCTTTCCTGTTTTCGTGTCTTCGGGAACGTGAATCGAAAGCTGTTCGGACTTTTCCTCGAAATGAATGTCGTTTTTTCGCAGAGCAAGGGCTTCGTGCGGCCGAAGGCCTCCCGAAATCATTACGGCGGCAAAACAACCTTGACGTGCAGAGTATTTGGCGGATTCTTTCAAAAATCGTTCAAGTTCGCTTTGCGACCAAAACGTTGAAGCATCAACATAGCGTTCGGTTTCTTTTGCCTTCTTTCGCACGTTTTTCAACAAGGGCGAATCTATTAGTTCAAAAAAACGCTTTTTGTCGCGCAATCTGTAAAAAGTTTTCAACACCTTCCTGTAATCGCGTGAAGACTTCATTTTTCGCTCTCGCATTGCCAAGTTCAGGTTTTCCAAGTCTTGCATTTCGAGCGCGTCCAATTCTTTGCCGTTCAAGAACTTGCAAATGCTTGCCAAACGTTGAACTTGGTTATAGATTCGAATTTCGCTCGGCTCTGACGGCAATGCAGAATAAGTTTTTGCAAATTCGGAAATGAGTAGCGCGTTTCGCTTTCCCACTTTGTTCGGAAGGTTGGCGAGATAGTTTTCAAGCCGCACCGCGTAATTGGTTTTCATGTTAGCCTCCTATTTTTGGCTAATTTAAACGGCGCAGTAGAATTAGGGATTTCTTAATACGCCCCCACAGGGATTCGAACCCTGACTAAAAGCTCGTTGCCCCCAATTTTTCTTTTGGGATAAACCCTAGACCTTTTCTTTTTGAAAAGAAAAGGGATTGGGACCGCAAGCTTTCGTGCTATCCTGGTTACACCATGGAGGCCGACCGCCACTGTCGGTCGACGCCAGCGTACCATCTTCGCCTGTTGGCTCGATGCTACTGGCTTTGCAACAATCGTCCGATTAAAGGCTTTTAAATCGCTTTATTTGACGAGAACGTGCACGTTGTCTTCGAACAATACCACCGTCGTTTCGGCTTGGGCGACGGAAATGCCTTTTCGTTCGTGCAATACGGGATAGGAATGCAAGCACCCTTTTTGCAACAGTTCTCGCAAGGCGATTTTGCGTTCGAATTCCGAAAGTTTCAATTCTCTGTCCAGCCATCGTTCGGCAAACGGCAAAAATTCGTAATGTTCGGCCACAAACTCCAGCACTTCTCGCGCTTTGGGATGGCGAACGGGTTTGGGGGATTCCAAGGAAAAGATTTCCACACTTCCCCCTTCGTGCACGATTCCCTCTCCATTGCACGCAAAAGGTTCGATCGCAAAAGCACTTCCTTCTTCAAGTTTGGACTGGGAATGGTCGTTATAGTTGGGAACGGAAGGTTCGGCATGGGCTTGCATTTCCTGCAAACCATGTCCAGACAAATTGCGCACGGGTTGAAACCCTTTTGCATTCAAAGTTTGTTCGATTTGGGCGCCGATCTTTCCAGTTTCAACGCCCGGCCTTACAACGCTCAACGCATTCTCTAAAGCGAGTTCGGCCGCTTCGCACAATTTTCCCCATTCTCCCGAAAAGTCCAACGTGACGGCCGAATCGGCAATGCATCCTTCCACGTGCACGCCAATGTCCACTTTCAACAAATCCTTTTCTCCCACTTCTCGAACATCTCCGACTTTGGCCGTATCGTGGGCCGCATTTTCGTTCGCAGAAAGATTGACGGGAAAAGCAGGCTTGCCTTCGAGATTGACAATTTCACTTTCGATGTCTTCGCAGATTTTGAACAACTTCTGTCCGGGCTTGATGCGCTTGGCGGCTTCTTTTCTCACAGTGGAAAGGATTTCGCCCGCTTTTTGGTAGGATTGAAATTCGCTCTTTTCCATGAAAACTACGTGCAGGCGAATGCTTTAAAGACGCGCGGAACTTGTACGGAAACGTTGTTGCTTTTTCGGATCTCGAAATCCGATGCGCTTGGCGAACGCTTGCACATACGGCGACGAAAGCTGCAATCCGTACTGCTTGTTTATATTATATGCATGGGCTTCGAATCCCAATTCGTGCAAAATCGAGAGGGCCGCGTTGCGCACTTTTTCCCGCTTCACTACCAGCTTGACGTGTCCGGTCTTGTTGCTTTTGAGCGGGGGAGTGCCGTTGCTGTCGAACAATCCTTTCAAGAAAGCGGTTTTTTCTTCTCGGTTGTGCAGTTTAAAACTGGGTACTTTTTCGCCGTATGCGGTTGTTTTGAAAACGTGTTGGAGAAAATTCGCGCTCGTAATGGCCAACATGTACTCGTCTTTTGTTTTCGAAGGAGTTATCTTGAACGCTCCTCTTTCCAGCAATCGCTTGGCCGCGCGTTGAACGGCTTCTGCGAATGGCCGGCTCTTGACATTCATCTCAAAACCGATTGTTCGGCCTTTTTGTGTGAACAATCCCAAATTGCCGAATGTCGCGCCCAGCAAATAGAAATAATCGTTTCTCGTTTCTGGCTTGAGGCGAAACGGCTTTCGGTTCTGCATTCTCCACGCATATTCTTTCATGGAAATTGTCCGAGGGAAGCGTTTTCCTTCCAAGTTGGCTTGGACAGTTTTTGGAGTTGTCGAGAACGTTTCGGCGATTTTGTCGATTGTCTCGCCTTTTTGGCGCATCGCGTTCATTTGTTGCCATCGTTCGAAACCACGCGCTTGCTTGAGCAGGTTTTCCAACACGGTTGCAGGCATGCTGCGATACGCGTCGCGCACCAATAAAGCTTCACGCAATCGCTTGAGCGACAAGTTTGATTTTTTCCCAGTTTCGGCATCATAAAACGTAATGCTGGTTTGGTGGTTTGTTTCCAACCGTTCGAGAATGCTTTCAAGTTCTGCACGCATGTGTCCGTGTTTTGTCGAAAAACCGTACTTTTTCAATCGTCGCGGAATCAATCGATGGGCCATTAACTGTTAGTGTTTCTTTCTAAATTTAAGCATTTCCAGTCAAAAGCTGCCCAGTCCAGTCTGTTTTCCCCCTTCAAGCAAGTCGGTTTCGCTGTACCCCAGCTCGCGCATGATTTTGATGACTGCGGGAATGACTTGGTTTTGAATGTAATAGTCGGAGTCGTAATTTCCTTCTTTGACAAATTCTTCCAACTCTGCCTTGTCGGAAATGCTCTTTCCGTTTTTCGTAATAATAAAACCGACAATGCTTCCTTCTCCAATCATTTGCCCGCGCGCAATCGCTTTCTTGGCGGCCGCCACAGAAGGATTCACGATTTCGTACTTGTCCAGCTTTTTTTGGATTTGTGTAAAAACAACCAATTCTTTGTTCGGCATTTTTCCCGACCGAAGTCCTGCAATCGCGTCGCGCACAATTTGGATGGCTTTCTCCGGCTTTCCTTCTTCCAACACAGCTTGGATGACGTTCTTCTGCGTCTGCTTCGCAATCTCGCTCCAATCCCTTCGCACGTACTCAAATCCCACTATTTTCAAGTTTCCCTTGTAGTCAATGAGCGCGTACCGTTTTTTGGCCGCTCCGCCTTCTTTTTTAGTCACAAAAATTCCGCGCTTGTAAAACCCTTCCAATTCCAACTCCATGACTCCCGGAAGCTTTTCGTTCACCTTTTCGACTAAAGCTTCAACGTCTTCTTGGCTCTTGTTTTTCGGAATTCCGAGAAACGCAGAATCCGTGTCTTGGTAGATGAGTGTAAAATCGTTTTCTTCGATTTTTTTTCCGATATTCTGCACGTACTCCCTTCCCCACGCAGTGATCGCCCTTCCACACTCGCGCGAATACCATCGAAAGCGCGAAAACAACAAAGTTCCGTAAAAGCTGTTCAACAAAATCTTCAAACTCCACTGTCGCGCGTGCAATTGCTTTTCTTCCACACTGCCCTTTTTCGCCGCTTTCGCCGCCTTTTTCAGTACAGACCTCTTTTCGAGGATTTCTTGGATCACTTGCGGCAAGAATCCTTTTTCTTTCGCGCAAAACCAGTGTCCGGTGGGCGCAGAGTTGGCCCCTTTTTTGCACTCAGCGTGCGCGCAGTCCAAGGTTTCGGGAGAAATGTTGTGCGAAATGAGAATGCTGGGATACAAGGAACGAAAGTCGAGTACGGCCAAATTTTCGTGCAATCCCGGCAAGGGTTCTTTCACGAAAGCGCCTTCGATGGCGCCTTCTTCTCTTCGTTCGGCCATTTCCGTCTCTCGCGGCTTGTTCGGCGCGAGTACTTTCAACTCGAAACACTTGTTCAGCAACAAATATTCGACCAATTGCGAGGCACTCGAACGGTTTGTTTCGTACAACGTCTGTTTCACTAGTTTCGACAGTTCGACCAACAACTCCAAATACTGTTCCGTCAATTTCAACGTGTAGTGCGCGTCCAATCGATTGTATTCTACCAATTTTTCCAATTTTTTCTTCTCTTTCGAATCGTAAAACCGATTGATGTCTTCGAATCTCACTTTTTCTTTTGGAATTCCCAACAACGCTTCCGTCACAGACTCCAAATCGTATTTCACCAAATTGATGGCTTGGAAGCGCGCCAGCAATCGCACCAACTGGAACGCGTCCACGTGTTGGATTCCTGAAGTCTTGAACGCGTTTTCCAATCCTTTTCTCTGCAATCCCGGCTCGCTTCCGTCCGCATTGATGTCGAAGGAAATTTTGTATTTTTTGCAGCGGGTTTTCACGTACGGAAAGTCGAAACGGTCGCCGTTGTACGTGATGACAACATCCAAATCGTCTTTTTTCAGTTTTTCGACGAATTTTTCCAGCATTTCTTTCTCGTTTTGGACGATTTTCACGTGTGCAATGCCTTTCATGGAAGGATTGCAACTCCACACAATGTCTTCTTTTTCGTTTGAATAGGCAATCAACAAAATTTCGTCCTGTTCGGGGTTGCTGAAAATTCCGTGGCGAGAGCGGGTTTCCAAATCGAATGCGGCCATTTTCAACTTTGTGGAAATTTCCGCCTTGTCAATCTGTTGGATCTGGCTACCGTTCACGTCCATCCGCACGCCATTGCACGGTTCCAACTGCTTGTCGATGAGATAGCGTTTGGCGAAGGGAATGTCGAACTCGCGCTTTTCCAAAACCCCTTCCACGTCGCGCACTTGGTCGCGCGCTTGTACGACTTGCTCCGTGCTTTCGAATAAGAGCTTGAACGCGTGTTCCGCATTCTTTCGCTCTGCCTTTTCCACTTTCAAGGCCTTGAACCCGCCTTCGAACGTAAAATTTTGGAGATTTTTCGCGCTCTTTTCCGAGTCGAGAATGACATAGAAATAGGGTTGGAAGGCCTGGTCTTCGAACTTTTCGATTCCTTTCTCTGTGCGCACGTACAACTGTATGATGCTCTTTCCGTTTTTCGTCTTGTAGTCGCAGTCCAACAGCATTGCCCGCATTTCCATATACACTTTTAAACTCCAGTTTCCTTTTAATCGTTGATATGCCCCACGAGCGCCCTTCCCTCCAGCAAGGCAAACCCGTCCAGCGCGACGTCTTTCAAGACATTAAAAGCCTAAACAGCAGCATTCTCGTTTTGGGCCAAAAAATCCAGTACATGGCGCGCAACGAAAAGATTTTGGCGCGAAATTTGATTGTGTTGAACAAAAAAATCGAAGTCTTGCAATCCGGTGGAATCGAATCCCCGCACGGTTCGCCTTCCGAAAGCGTTTCTTCGCTCAATCAACAAGTGTCCGAATTGTCGGAAAAAGTCCGCACGCTCGAAAAAGCCTTGCAAGACTTGAAAGAAAACGTCCCTACATTGGAAGAGTTCGAAAAAATCAAGTACATGTTGGACGCGCTCGAGTTGAAGCCGAAAAAGAAAAAGTGAGCGCGGGTTTACTTTTTCCGCGCTTTTTGCACGTTTTGGAGGCCTTCGGCAAAGTCTTCTTCGGCCACCAGATGGTTGAGAATGTTTCTTCGCTTGAGCTCGTCGGCAAACTCCCAAACGCTCTCCTTGGCCATTTCAGAGGCCTTGCCAAGGCTTGCCTTTCCTTCGGCATAGCTTTTGACTGCGTTTTCCAGCCTGTACTGTTTGGCGCCCAGCGCGATGATTTTTCTCAGCGCGGTCGTCTTTCCAGTTTTTTCCATTTTGGCCATTTCTTCAATCGTGGCCGTGTCTTCTTCTGGCAACCTTGCCGAAACGAGTTTGGTCTTCATGTTTTTCCTCCTTTCTCTTTTTGAATGGCTTCGAACGCTTGAAAGATGAATTCCGGCTTGTATCTTCCCTCTTTCTGGACGACTTTCAATGCTTCGAGCGCCCTTTCTGCGGAAAGCTTTTTCCCTTCCACCAGCGCGACAAGAACGTTCGGAACTGTCGACCAGTTTGCTTTCAAAAGCTTGGCAGTTTCGATGGCGCGCTTGTCGTCCAACAAGATCAAGTCCGCCCTAGTTTGAAAGTACAGCACAATCGCCTCTTTTTCTCCCGCTCCCAACCCTGCCTTTTCGAGCCATTTTTGCTCTTTCCCCCTTTCAGGCACTATTTGCTTGACCGAAAGGCTTCCGCTTTCGATTGCTTTTTCCACCTTCAACGCATCCATCTTTTGGAGTCGCTTTCCCTCTACCACCACTTCTTCGAACACTCTTTCCGGAATCACGGTTTCGAATTCTCCGCAAACTGGCTCGAGCAATCCCGACTTGGCCGCGATAATCAACGAACTGCTGTCCCAGACCGCCCGCAACCTTGTCATACAATACTATACAATGTAAACATTTAAATTCCTGTCGACTCAATCGCCCATTTCCCGAAAAGAGTTCGACAAAATCAAGTACATGTTGGACGCGCTCGAGTTGAAGCCGAAAAAGAGAAAATAACGCCCGTTTTCAATTATTCAAGGAAAGGCAGGGTGCTGACGCTGGGCGAACTTCCGCCACCGCCTCCTCCCCCGCCCCCTCCACCAGTGGTTTGGGGAATGCTGGCATAAAATTGCCAGTTGGAAACTCTCAAGTCAATTCCATAACGCGATATTGCGGATTGGTTGTTGAACACGTAGCCGGCTTCTCCCAAGCTCTTGTTATAGTATACTGGGGCTCGCACTCCAGGCATGTAGGGATTGGGCACATCCACCATATAGGCCGTGCTGTTATCAGTAATGGCCAGGGCGTCAATTTGGTTTTGCGTGTACAAATAGAACAGCCCTGCAAAATAGTTATTGTCGCCTGCACCGCGCGCGTTTCCAAGGTCATCATACCAGTACGACGTGTCGGGTGAAAAGTAAGAAGCTATAGAGCCAATGCGTTCGCTCTCGAAGCTGAAG
>CAZHUN010000086.1:0-1785 GCA_964535725.1 uncultured archaeon | reverse complement strand
CTTTTTTGCTCAACCCGGCAGCATCTACGGTACGGACGACTTCGGAAATGTCCTTGTAGGCAAAGCCCGCTTCTTCGGCCAATCCAGCGTACGAGACGGCTTTCACGTAGATTCCGTTCGCCAGCATTTGTTTTTGCAGCGCTTCGCCGCTCACTTCTTTTTTGGCCTTCGAGCGCGACATGGTTCTCCCGCTCCCGTGCGCGGTGGTTCCAAATGTTTGCGCCTCGGCTTCTTTCGTTCCCACCAACAAGTACGAGCCGGTTTCCATGCTTCCGCCGATGATAACGGGCTGGCCCGCTTTCGCATACTTTCTATTCAGCTCTTCGTGTCCGACTCCGAACGACCGCGTGCTGCCTTTTCGATGAACGAGCACTTTCTTTGTTTTTCCATCCACTTTGTGCTTTTCGATTTTCGCGATGTTGTGCGCCACGTCGTACACCAAACTCAATTCCAGCGCTTCGGGGGTTTGTTTGAACACTTTGGAAAAGCCTTCGCGGATGCGGTGCAAAATCACTTGTCGGTTGGCAAACGCCATGTTGGCCGCGCACGCCATGGCCTTGTAGTAGTCTTGCGCTTCTTCGGTTCGGAAAGGTGCGGCAGCGAGTTCGCGATCTTTGACAAGCAATTTTTCGCGCTTCATCACGTCGTCGAAAATCGAAAGATAGTCGGTGGCAATCTGGTGTCCAAAACCGCGCGAACCGCAATGGACCATGACGACGACTTGCTCCGGCGAATGGATGCCAAAAATTTTCGCCTTTTCCGAATCGAATATCTTTCCCGCGTGCGCGACCTGGATTTCCAAATAATGATTGCCAGAGCCAAGCGTTCCCATCTGATTCATGCCACGCTGGCGCGCTTTTTGGGAAACTTTTTCCGAATCCGCGCCTTTAATGAAACCATATTCTTCAATTCTTTCCAAGTCTTCTTTCCAACCGTAACCATTTTCCACGCACCATTTGCTGCCTTGCGTCATCACATCATCGAACTGCCGCGGAGAAACTTTCACGAAACCTTTCGCACCCACTCCGGCGGGAACGGTTTTGAACAATTCATCCACTAACTCTTTCAGCTTCGGCTGCACTTGCTTATAGGACAAGTTTGTGGTTACCAATCTCATTCCGCAGTTGATGTCGAAACCGATGCCGCCCGGAGAAATGACACCTTCTTCCAAATCGAAGGCCGCAACGCCTCCAATGGGAAAACCGTAGCCCCAGTGACCGTCGGGCATGCAATAGGAATATTCCTGTATTCCTGGCAAGCACGCCACATTCGTCACTTGTTCGAACACTCCCGCATCCATTTCCTTCAATAGTTTTTCGGACGCGTAAATCCGCGCGGGAACGTTCATGCCTTTCTTCGCACTTTGGGGAATTTCCCACACGTACTCGTTGACTTTCTGCACGGGATAAGAATGGAGTTGCATATCAGAATCTAGTCTTCATTGCAAATAAATGGATTTGCCCCAAATATCATCGAATTACGTCGCTTGGGTAACTTGGTCTTTGCACCAAGCAGTATAATTCGCATCCTTTTGCCCGAATTCGTTTTTGATTTCGTCACAAATTGAGGGGTCTTTCAGAACGCGGGCTACTTCTGTATAACAATTCTGATTTCCAGGAGTTGAAATCGCGTCACAATCTTGAATGTTTTTTGTTATTGGTGCGATGCGAAAATAACAATGATCGCGGCTGTATTCTCCAGAATTTTGTGAAACCTCTTGGCAAAATCTACTGTCCTGTTTCGTTAGCGCATAACAAGTATTTTTTTGGTCCGTGTCCGAAATTG
>CAZHUN010000085.1:0-5083 GCA_964535725.1 uncultured archaeon | reverse complement strand
CTATTTCTTCACACGTAGGTTCTATACAACTTATTCCTTCAAATTTATACAATTTACTTCCCATAGTAATTGGAGTTCCCAAAATAAGAACAGACTTTATCCCCCCTTTCAAAATAGAATTCTTAACACATATTTTCATATTCAATATTGGAGTTTTTACGCTACTTTGCAATTTTTCATAAAATAGATGTATAGTATTGCACACCATTACAATAAAATCAACATCCATTTTTTCTAGCTCCTTCAACCCAGTGACATAAAATTCAATCTTTCTTTCATCGATTTTGCCATCAATAAGTTCTGGCGCCGGAATGCTATTAAGTATTATCTGAGGGTATTCAGTGTTGCTTTTCAATCCACCTTTCTGCAGACGAAAGATTAATCTACCATAAAACTCCGCCATTGCCTCGGGTCCAATTCCACCCAACACTCCAACTTTAACCATTTACATCCTCTCAAACACTGCTCTCAATATCTGACGTTCTCCAGTTTCAATCGTCTTAATCTCTTCAATACCCCCAATAATTTTAAGCCCGCTCTCTCTGGCCAATTCCTTAAACTCATCAGCAGTAACTAGAGTCATATGAAGCCCTTCCTTTGTAACCACTAAACTATTATTAGAACTAAGAAAATCCACAGCACAACATGTGAACACTTCCACCACCAACACCCCGCCCTTTAAAAGAACCCTTGCAGTCTCATCAAAAGCAACTTTAAGCTCTGATAGCGAATGAACCTGATGATAAACCCCCGCAGAAATCACCATTTTAAAAGTTCCATTCGGATATGGCAAGTTGAACATGCTTGCTTTTAAAAATCTTCTAGACACCTCACCACCATAGAATTCCTTCAACTTTGATCTTGCCATTTTCAGCATTTCATCACTCGAATCTATTCCAAATACATCAAACCCCAACCTCGCCATTAATACTGATATTCTACCAGACCCGCATCCAAAATCCAAGACAGGATTTTTTCCCACATTCTTTTCAAGAGTGCTACAAATAAAATTCGAAACCGGCCTTTCAGAAAATTCCTTCACACGATCTTCATTATTCCAAAATTCCACTTCAGCCTTGCAAAGATCCCTTACCTTTAACTTTTTGTTTAATATTTTATACGTTCCATTTTCTATTTTTGTCTCATAAACATTCAACCCCAATCTTGCAAACACAGACTTGCACTTTTCTGGTTCTTTCGTAATTGCAAAAACGCCTGGCCCGCTCAGGCAACATTCCTGTTATCTCAAGCAGTGGTCAAAAGAACAAATATTTAGGGTTTATTTCTAAGAAATGGTTAGAACAAAATGCACACCCCATTTACACTCGCCCCCTAATTACAGTAAATGCAGATGGAAGCGTAGGGGATGTTTTTATCAGACAAGAACCCGAATACACCATGATTGATGTAGTAAATAGTGTAGATGTGTTAGACCCGCATTTAGACCAAATCTTTGTAATGTACGCAATAAAGGAAGCAATCGCCAAAAATTTCAACAAATATAACGCGAAATTGTATGCCAAAAGACTGAAAGAATTAACAATAAAAGTTCCTGTAAAAGAAAAAGGAGAATTCGATGAAGAGCAACAAAAGCTTGAAGCAGCTAAACTTGAAAGACTTGATGAAATAAAACAAACATTAATCAGATTCGGAAAAGAAATAGAAGACAAGTTCATTACAACTGAATAAGAGTTGCAATAAAATGGATGAAAAGAAATATTGGGGAATTCGTACACTCATTAAAGATGGAGATTTGAGTTCAAGTTCTAATGATTTACGAGAATGGATAAATCGTTCAATTACTTCAGATGACACAATTCAACGATATTGTAGAAAAGTTGAGTACGAACTTCAAAGAAGACAAATATCTGAAAGCATTGAATGGCAAAAGTGGATGACAATAGCAACAGGAGCGATGGCTATCGCAACCGTCATTTTAGCCATTATAACTCTCTTCAACATTAAACTTTGACTTTTGGTGCAAAATTCCGACTTTGGGTGCAGGAAAGACTTAAATTGCAAAGCCGGTACGTCCGTCTTGGCTTGCCACTTTTAAACGCTTCCCATTTCGTACACTCTTATGGCCTCGCGTTCCCCCAAAAAATCTTCCGCCCCGCTCGCATCCATCCTCATCCTCAACTGGAACGGGAAAAAGAATTTGAAGAATTGTTTGGACAGCATTTTTCGCCATACAAAATATTCTAATTTTGAGGTCGTCGTGGTAGACCAAGGTTCGAAAGACGGCAGCGTGGAAATGCTGAAAAAAGAATATCCGAAAGTGAAATCCATTTTTTTGCCCGAAAATGTTGGAATCCCCAAAGGAAGCAATCTGGGAATCGAAAAATCGAAGGGCGAGTTCATTTTCTTGATGGGAAACGATACAATAGTTTCTCCCGACTGGATTGAAAGCACTTTGAGGGTGATGCAATCCGACCCCAAAATCGCGAGCGTTGGTTCCACGCTCGTGCATCCGAAAGAGGCGTTGACAGTCCAACCTACTCCGATAGATTTGGAAATGGACACCGTGTGCAGCGCGGCCATGCTGATGAAGCGAAAAGCGTGCGACCATATTGGATTGTATGACGCGGAAAGCTTCTCTCCGTATGGCGGGGACGAAACGGATTGGAACTACCGCTGTCGCGGTGTGGGTTACAAAGTGATTGAAACCCGCCGTTCCATCGTCGGCCACATCGGCGGCGCGGACACGGCCTTGCAAAACCCTCGCGCCTATTATCTGATGAATCGCGGAAGACTGCGCGCCATGTTGTACAACGATTCTTTCGTTCGGTTCCTCAAACGCATTCCCGGTCTCGGATTGATTTTTTTGCAGAGCCTCAAAGACGGCCAAACCATTCCGCTTTTACAATCCTATTGGGACAATTTGGTCGAGTGGAAAATGGTCGAGCGCAAACGGCGCGAGCGCAACGAAATCCGAAAACATTGTTTGGAAGAGCAAAAAATGCAAAGCACAGCGTGGTGGTAGGGCGTGGGAAAACTATTGTTGTACGGTTTCATGGTTTTTCTTTTAGCCATTCCCGTCTTTGCGTTGGGAATATTATGGTGGTTGGCGGATTGGATTTTGTACAACCAGCCCTTTCATTTCAATTTTTTGCTCTTCGTTTCTTTCCTTTTGGGCATTCTCGCCTTTTTGTCGTTTGTTTTCGAGTTCGTCCTTCCCACTATTTTTTGGCCTCCCAAGCGCGTGCTGCGCGTGGATCCCTTGCCCAAAAAGGTCGCGGTTGGAATGACGGCCTACAATGACGAGGATGCGATCGGCGACTGCGTGCGCGATTTCAAATCTCATCCTTCGGTCGTGAAAGTGGTCGTCATCGACAACAATAGTACGGACCGAACTGCCGAAGTGGCCAAAAAATCCGGTGCTTTGGTGGTGCGCGAATCCATTCAAGGGTATGGTGCGGCGTGCAAGCGCGCGATTGCCGAAGCGTCCAAATACGCGCCCATCACGTGTTTGGTGGAAGGCGATGGAACGTTTTCCGCGCGCGATCTGGACAAATTGTTGGCCTATTTGGACAACGCAGACATGGTTCTCGGAACGCGCAATACGGCCGAGCTTGTTACTCAAGATTCGCAAGTCAACAACTGGTTTTTGAGGTATGGAAACATTTTCATGGCCAAGTTGATTCAATTGCGCTATTGGGACAGACTGCGATTGACCGACGTAGGGTGCACCTTTCGAGTCATGCGTTCGGAGAAAGTTCCACAACTTTTGCCTCGGTTGAAAGTGGGAGGCGGCTTGCAATTGTATTTTTCCGTGCGCATGATTTTGAAAGCGCTTGAATTGCATTGGAAGCTCATCGAAGTTCCAGTATCCCTAAAAGCGCGCGTGGGAGAAAGCAAAGGCGTCGGCAACAATTATTGGAAAGGCTTCAAGAATGGTTTGGACATGTGGAAAGAGATTTTACTCCACTAAAGGAATGCGCTTTTTGAAAAATAAAAAGCAGGCCAGCAAAGCGAGTCCAAAAAGCTGTAACAACAGTCCGGCATATTCGACCCAAGTCCAACCGTATTTCAGTTCAACAATCGACTTTTCCGACACTTGAATTTTCATTCCCGGATGCGCGTCTTCAACCGGGATTTCTTTCCCGTCCGCAAAGGCTTTCCACCGTGGAAACCAGTTTTCTTTCACCACCACAAAGGGCGGATTCGCTTCGATTTTCATGTACTCGTTGCCCCTTTCCAGCGATTTTCCGTTTTCGACGAACGAGATCGAAGAGTCGGCTTGGAAGACGGCCGGAAACTGCGCGCTCGGAGTGGAAAGTCCGCACTGTTTCAAGTACGCGAACGCTTCAGGAGACAGCGCGAGCCAATACCGCGTAAAAGTCTCGTTCGTGTCTTGCACGAACTCTCCACACGGCAATTGCATGGAAACCATTTTCCGCTCCAATTCAAGGATTTCCGGTCGCGCGTATGCATTGTATCCCCAACCGTTCAAACTATCCAGCCCGTAATGCACCGCCCCGAATCCGACAATGGCCGAGTCCGAAGGAATCGTATCATACCGTTCGCTTTTCGGAATCTGTTTCAACAGCGCGTCCACTTGCGAAAAATTTTCAATATGGTTGCCAAACGTTCCCGGATTGTACGGCGTTTCGGAAAAATTGAACTCTTGGCCGAAATACTGTCGATAGCCAATATCGGTTCCGGCCACAAACCCGACCAACGCAAGAAAGCCAATCACCGCCAACACTCCCGCCAGCATCTTTTTTTTCGGAGAAAGAGTCACTTCTTTCCAAAATACTCCGACTGCAATTAGCAAGTTAATGAGAAACAGAACGTGATACGAGTGCACGAACGGCTTGTTGAGCACGGGCACCCACGGCGCGAACAAGACAATGGCGGCCAGCAGAAAATTTAGCAACGTCCATTGGAAGAGCCGCGATTGCCTGTTCCGAATCCGCCACAGCAAAACGGCCGCCGCTGCCAGCGCGAGGAAGAGGAACGCGCTGCTGTACAAAATGCCTTGCGTCGCGAGTTCGAATCCGACTTGGTCGCTTACGCCCGACCACGAATTGTAAGCAAAGAACGGCACCAACCATCCGGCGGAAAGCAGTCCCGCCAATGC
>CAZHUN010000084.1:0-3152 GCA_964535725.1 uncultured archaeon | reverse complement strand
AAACCCGATTTTGTCGCAAATAACATGGCCGAAATTAAAAATTGGATTCTTAATAGAAACAACGAAAGTGTTTTGATATGAGTTTGAAGCGTCCCCAAAAGTATCGTCAGAACGTTGCTGCCGTTTTTATTCGTGATGGAAGTTTTTTGATTGTAAAAAAGCTTGGAAAAAAAAGTCTTGGCAGTTTCCGCAAGGCGGTGTTGAGAAGGGCGAAAGTTTGATAGAGGCATTGCGTCGGGAAGTTTGGGAAGAAGTGGGGTTGAAGAAATTCGATATTTTGTACAAGTTCAAACATGTTGAAAAGTACGATTGGCCATTTGACATTCAAATTCGGAATGGTTTTCGAGGACAACGACAACGATTGTTCCTGTGCCGATTCAACCCTGTTGAAAAAATTCGGTTGAATAAAGAGTTGAAATATTCGAAATGGGTCAAAAAGGAAGATTTGCTGGATTACTTGAAATATCGTGGATTTCCAAAACTAGTGAAGATTTTGTTCAAAGAATTGAATGAAAAGTTTGATGAGTTTGATTTTTCAACTTCAAAACAGATAAGGTGCGTCATTTTCGACATCGGAGATACGCTGTACAATTCCGAGTTGATTCGGAGGTTGAACAAGAAACAGCAGCCAGAACTCGAGGTGTTGCGGCAGGCGGGGTTCAAATTTTCTGAAAAAAAATATTTGGCGACTTGGGGTAAAATTCGGAAAGATTGGGGGAAATTGAAATACAAAAATCGAACCTCTTTCATTTCCTATTACGTGCAACGCTATTTGGGGATTCGCAAGCCTAGTTGGAAGTTGGCTAGAAAAATGCACGCTGCGTTCATCAAATTGCACCCGAACTTTTCGCCCGAACAAATGCTCGCACCTAATGCGCGAAATATCATATCATGGCTGGCTAAACGTCGCTATTATTTGGGCGTAGTAAGCGATGCCAACACGAAAGGTGGCAAAAAATGGCTTGGAAAGGTCAAACTCGACAAGCACTTTCACCACATTTCCATCTCGTGCGAAATCGGATATGAAAAAAGCACGTCAAAACCTTTTGAACTGTTTCTCAAAAAGATGCAAAAAAAGCACAAAATCAAACTCGAACCAGAAGAATGCCTAGTTGTCGATGATAGTCAAGGCGCTTGCGCCAATGCACAATCCATCGGAATGAAAGCCGCCCTGTACGATCCATTCAGACGAAAACACTTGAGAGTCTATCCTGACTATCATATTTACAACCTAATGCAAATCAAGCAAATTCTAGAACACAAGTAAAAACTGGCTTTTCTCATTTGACTTTTTTGGCATGTTTTTGGACTTGTTGCGAGAATTTTTTCCAAAAACTTTTGTTCTCGTCGCCCAAGAAGGGGCCATGAATTCCTTTTTTGATGTATTTCCCGATTTTGGTTTTTGGGTTGGAATTTGTTTTTCGAAACTTGCGCCACTTTTTCAAGTCCACGTCAACAACTTTCGACCCCTCTTTTTCGATTTTGTAAGTTGTGTTATCCGGCAAGGCAAGGACGGCAGGAACGGTAATTCGGTATTCGGGTTGAATGGTTCCACTCAATACAATGGGAACTTGGTTTTCCATGCTTCGAATGAGCACAAGAGGTTCCCAAAATTTTTGGCCTTTAAACCCATGGGAAAGACAAAAGATGACGTCCGCACCTTTTTGTTGCAAGTACCGCGCGGTTTCGGGAAAAAACAAGTCATAGCAGACGAGGATTCCTATCTTCCATTTTTTGAAGCGAAAAACTCGGAAGTCTTCGGCTTTTTCTTTGCGGGTTTCATTGGCAAAAAAATGGCCCTTTAATTGTTCTCCTTTCAAACGCCCGTCTTCAAAGTAGAGCGCTTTGTTGGACTTTTTGTCACCAGTGCCAGCAATAATGGCGATTTTGTGCTTTTTCGAGAGAATAGCCAGCACGCGAACGGCCCTCTTTTGAGCATTTAAGTCGTTGGTCGAAATCGGAAACGCTTCGCCAAAACAGACAATTTCGGCTTTCGACTTTTTGGCTTTTTGGACAAAAGCTTCTGTTTTCTTCAAACGCTCTTTCGTGCTTTTGCCTTCTTTGGCCAGCGTAAAACAGATTCGAACCACAGTCAATCTATTGCAGGAGGTGTCGAATGTATTTTAATCCGACTCCAAATCGAGCTTGTTGCCCCATTCCACTTGTTTGATTTTGTGGCACGCTTTCAAATCCTTTTTCAGTTCTTTCATTTTTTTCGGCAGCACGGCTTTTTCGATTGGCGCGTTCAACGCTTTTCCTGCGTCTTTCTTGCATTTCCAAATCGCGCTGTTGAGTGCGGCGATTTCTTCCTTGGAAAACGCGCTCTTGCTCTTTTCCGCTTTAGGAAACGGTTCTTCGTGGACGTTTTTTCCGTAAACGTCCTGGAATATTTTGGCCGAAATGAGGGGAAGAATGGGCGCCCACAATTTCAGCATGGTTTGCAAACAATAGTGCAGAGTGTACAACGCGCTTTGTTGTTCTTCTTTCGAAAATTCTCCTTCTCGATTGTACGCGCGCGATTTGGCGAGTTCCAGATAGTGCGAGGCGAACGTTTCCCACAAAAAAGTGCGCAAGGCAGTTGCGGTTCCGTAAACGTCGTATTCGCTCATGCGCTCGTCGCACGCTTTCACCAATTCTGCCAGCTCTTTCAAAATCCACTCGTCCAAGGATTCCAACTTTTTCGGCCTTTTCGCTTGGGGAAAGGAAGAAATGAACCTTGCTACGTTCCACAGCTTTGTGAGTGTTTTTCCCGCGCCTTCAATGCGCTCGAACGAACATCGAAAGTCGGTGTTTTGCAAATTTCCTTCCGAAGCCGCCCACAAGCGAAAGGGCTCCGCGCCGAACTTTTGCAACACTTCTTGCGGGTCGATGATATTTCCCACGCTCTTGGCCATTTTGTGCCCTTGCTCGTCCACAATAAAGTAATTCACCCAAACACTCTCAAACGCGGGTTTTCCGGTGAGCAAAAAATCCTTCAACAGCGTATAATACAACCAAGTGCGAACAATTTCTTTTCCCTGGGGGCGGAGAGAGCACGGCCAGTGTTTTTGGAAAAACTTTTTGTCTTTGCCGTACTTTAAAATGTACAATGGAGAAATGCTCGAGTCGAACCAAGTATCGAACACTCTCTCTTCTCCTTTCCATTCCGTTCC
>CAZHUN010000083.1:0-7523 GCA_964535725.1 uncultured archaeon | reverse complement strand
CAAAATGGAAACCTTTCTTGGAGGACGATTTCGATACACTTCGAGACATGGTTTTTCACATGCGAGAAGACGTTTTCCAATTTAATAAAAAAAATTGGCCTATCGAATTGTCAAAAAAAGGGATTCAAACAAGAGAAGAGCTTGCTGTGTTTTGGGCTAATTTGAAGGAAACACTATTGCCAGAGGAGGCGGTGGTTTGGACCAGGAGTTGATACTTAATGATGGGAAAAATGGACAGGTTGGACTTTCTAATCCAAAATTGGTCGTAATTCGTTTGTTGAAGCGTTGTAATGCGCAATGCCAAATGTGCGATTTTTGGAAGACCAAAGACTCAGGATATGAATGGACTATATTGAAGCGGTTATTGGATGAATCAAAAGCACTAGGCTGCCAAAACGTGTGTTTTTCGGGAGGTGAACCAACCGCATATGCACACTTTTTCGAAGCAACAAGTTACGTTCGTTCTTTAGGAATACATTATTCGTTCATTTCAAACGGGTCAATGTTGACGAGTTCTTTTATCGAAAAATTGATGTCTTCTCCGCCCGAAAAAATTTATCTTTCCGTTGACTCACCGACAGCTAGCATTCATGATGAAGAAAGAGGATTTAATGGCTTGTGGAAGCGCGCATTTCTTGGCATGCATTACTTGAACGAACTGTCGTCGAGACCGAAGATTATAGTAAACTTTGTCGTTTCAAAGCGCAATTTTAGAGATCTTCCAGAAATGGTGAAGAAAAGCGAAGGAAGAATTTTTGACGAAATTAATCTCATTCCGATTCGGGGAATGCCTTCTTGGATGCTTTCATTTGAAGAAATTAATGAATTCAATCAAGAAATCGTCCCGCGTTTTATGCGAGCATTAAATGACTATCATGTAACGCTTCGAAATGGATTTCCTTTTATTTTCGGAAAAACTCGAACAGAATTAGAGAATAGTTTAGCGGGCGAATGTTCTCGCAACTTTTACAAACACACCCCTTGCCGCATATCGCACTCGATGATGTACATCGATGACAAAGGGGATGTTTTTCCGTGCAATAATACGCCATACTGCGGAGAAACCTTCAAACTAGGAAATATTCATGTTCAATCGCTAGAGTCAATTTGGAATTCGAACAGAGCAGAGCAAGTTCGAAAATTGACCGGAACCCCACAATTTTGTGGCCGCTGCGATCCCGTCAACCAATACATTAATTTGCTCGCATTTAAGCGAAAAAAAGTAGAAAGGAGTGATTTGGTTGAAGTTAGCCATTGACGGAGGAAGGCCGTTGTTGAAGCCGTTAGACTTGAATTTCAAGCCCGGAAAAGAAGAAATCCAAAGCGTTTTGAAAACCATGAAAGAAGGAAATTTGTCAGATTTCGAAGGTCGTTTTACTGTACGGGAATTCGAAAAAAAATTCGCTCGCTTTCATTCAATCCCGAACGCGGTGGCATTCAATTCTGGAACTGCTGCCATTCATTCTTCGATTGCCGCCATGGCCGCGTTGGAAGGAGGAGAAGTTTTGGTGCCCGCTTACACTTTTATTACAGGCGTAACGCCCCTTTTATTGGAAAATTTAAAATTTGTTTTTGTCGACATTGATCGAAAGAATCTGGGAATGGATTCGAAAAAGGCGAAAGAACAGTTGAATTCTTCAACGGTTGGATTGCTTCCGGCCCATTTGTACGGTTTTCCGTGTGATATTCTTAGGCTTTCCAATTTGGCTCAAAAGCAGGGCTTGTTTTTGATTGAAGACGCTTGCCAAGCGCACGGCGCAAGGGTTGGAAAAAAGCGGGTAGGAACTTTTGGAGATGCAGGAACATTTAGTTTTTATCCTCGAAAAAATATGACGACAGGAGAAGGTGGAATGGCAATTACTTCGAAAGAAAGTGTGTATTCTACTCTTCGAACCATGCGACAGTGTGGAAAATCCAAGCCTGATTCGTTGAACTTTGAAAGATTGGGATGGAATTATCGCATGACGGACTTGCAGGCCGCGGTTGGCATACCCCAATTGGCCAAATTGGAAAAAAACAATAAGGCGCGGCGTACCAATGCAAAATTTTACACGAAACGATTTAAACGGCTTGGCTTCGAGACAATCCCTATCCAAGAAGGAACCACTCCCGTCTATTTCAAATATCCTTTGCTGTTGCCAGAAGAGATCGCGGCAAAAAAAACAGCTTTTGCCAATGCGTTGAGAGCAGAAAATGTTCCGCTAGTTCCTTTTAACACCCTTCCCTTGCCGCGTGTGCCATTTTTGAAAGAAATCGCTGAAAGGAAAGGATTCCGGCAGCGGTTTTGGGAAGAAACTTTTCCCGTATCCGAAGAAGTACATCATCGTTTGATCAATTTTTGGACAACTCCGAAACTTTCGACCCAACAAGTAGAACACATTTGTGATGCCGTTGAAAAGGTGGTCAATCATTCAAGCTGGTAAACCTTCGCCACTTCCGCGATTTGGACTTTCTTCTGCAGAAAAAGGCGAATTAATGCGCATTATCGAATTTGATCCGCTTTCTGCAAAAAGAACCAACGATCCAAACCATCTTTGGAGAACTCGTCTGGAGAAAACATTTCGCATTAAGTGGAATATGTCTGCCGCAATGGCTGTCAACAATGGAACCGCAGCACTGCACTCGTGCCTTTCCGGTCTAGACGTTCAACGTGGAGACGAAGTTATTTTGTCTCCATTGATTTGTTATTCAGACATTACTCCAATTTTTCAGCAGAGTGCAATCCCTATATTTTCTGACATTGATCCGCGCACGCTTTCGATGACTGCTGAAGGAATAGAGGCCTCAATTACGCCAAAGACAAGTGCGGTCATAGTGGCCCATTTGTACGGTCTACCGGCTGAAATAGCAGACATTCATCGAGTTTGTCGGTCGTATGGTGTTCCCTTGATTGAAGATTGCGTTCATGTACCTGGAATGAAAATAGGAAATAAATTGGCGGGGTCGTTTGGAGATTGCAGTATCTTCAGCTTCGGGAGAGAAAAAGTCTTAGAGGCTGGAACGGGGGGAATGATTTTAACCCGAAAAAAACGTCTGGCACGAACGATTTCTTTTATTCGAGCAGGAGGAAGAGTCGCTTTTCACAAGTATTGGCCTGGCGGAGCGAATTATAGTTTGACAGAAGTTCAATCTTATCTAGTATTGTTGGCGCTCAAACGACTTTCAAAAAACATCCAATCAAGAAGACGGCGCGCTCACATCTTTTTCAACCAATCGCTTCCAAAATGGATAAAGCCATTCAACGACTCTACCGACCCCTTTCCAACTGTTGCTTTGTTTGAAAGCGCGAAAGATTCGCACAAACTTTGCCACATTTTACAACAAAATCACGTTCCCGCAAAGGGCGTCTACTTGCCACAAAATTTATCCAACATTTTCACCTCTCCTTCTCTATTGCGAAAAGCCTTTCAAGGAGACAAAAAACTGTACAAGAGTTACATTCAGAGAAAACGACCCGTGCCCATTGCCGAAAAATCCTTTAAACATCTCTTTTATTTTGACACAAGTCCTCACATTCCTTTAGTGGAAATTGAGAAAATCGCGCGAGATTTCGCCCATCATGTTAAAAGGTTCTAGAATGGATGAGGTATTCCCCTATTTTGACGGTTTGGAAAAAATGGCCGAAAACATTTCTGGAAGAGAAAACGTTCTTATTGGTATTCGACCGCACGGCTTCCACGTTGGGAATGCATTGCCTCTACTGATTTATCCCTGGCTCTTGTGCGAACGACTCGAATGTATCGGAAAAACTCCTAAACTGCGCTTTAACATCTCAATCAACGATATGGAGCCCTTCCAACTCAAATATCTTTTTTTAAACACTAATGGCGAGGCAGTTTTCAAGTCAGGTAGTGTTCTTTCTAACACGGAAGAAACTCCGTTCGAATATAACGTCTTTCCTGAAGATACCACCTTCCAACACACCTTGGATCCTTTCGGTTGCTGTCGAACCATCGTAGATCATTGGCAAAATATTCTTCATAATGAATTGTCCAGATTGAGCAAAAGCTTTCCGAAGACGAAAGTTAAATTTGTTCGAAACTCTGAGATATCTCAATCTCTCGCTTTTGAACAGGCCCTAAAATGTGCTTTCGAATGTAATGATGAAATTGCCTTTTGCGTGGAAAAGCACACTCAACGCGCAGTTTCCCGTTATGGTTTTCAACTTGCTGGGGCAGTCTGTCCAATATGCAAGTCCGCTCAAGGCAAGACTATTTTGAAAGAAAAGGAGTGCACGTTCCAATGCAATCGATGTCATGGTGTTTCAAACGGCGAGTTGAAAGTGTTTGATTGGTGGATGCACCATTTATTGCTTTTTCCACCGCGTGTAAAGCAATTGAACATCGATCTCTGCATCAGAGGTGGAGATCACTTCAATCAGAGTCATACTCATACTACTTCGGCATTGTACGAAATGTTGTACGGAAAAAAGACTTGCCTGAAAACACTTGTCACGCCCCTGGTAGTGGACTCTCATGGCCGCAAGGTCAGCAAATCCTCGCAGAACGAAGTTCATCTCCCATTCGAAAGCTTGCTCGAACTCGCCAGAAAATGCAAAACCGAAAGGTTGGAAGTTTTCCCTATTGAAGACCCATTTCGGCGTTTCAAGATTTTAAATGGTTTGCCTTCATATAATAAGTTATGAATAATAAAATATTAGCCCGCGGTATGTGCGCTTGTAAGGGTAAAGTAGAGGGCATTGCAGTTCTTGCTTTTGACAGCTCTGCTTCTCTTGGCGGAATCGAAAATGCGATTCTTGTTTGTCCTCAAACCGATCCTGCTTATACGCCATTAATATTCAAAGCAAGAGCCGTCGTGACCGATTACGGTGGAATCGCTTGCCATGCCGCAATAATTGCGCGAGAACTTGGCATTCCGTGCATCGTCGGAACATCAAATGGAACCCAATCCATTCAAAATGGTCAATCTATTACCGTGGATGCAACGAATGGTGTCGTATATGGCTGACTTGGACGATTTTTTCGAATCCGTCAAAATTGCGTATTCTAAACTTAGCGGCGCTCACTGGCCTGGAGGAGGAGGCCAAATCGATGGAGCGATTATCGACTTATCGGCATTGTCGGTCTTTAATCGAGTAAACCGCCTGCGCGCCCAAAAATCCGTTCAAGAAATTGCCGACCTTTTTTGGTCAGCCAGCCAAATACGCTATCTATTAACGGGCGAATATATTATCGGTTTGAAGATTGCACAACGCGATACTGGCAAGCCTTCACTCGAGCAAATAACGGAATCGGTCGAATTCTTTTTAGAACTCTTACGACATAAGACCAGTTCCGACCCTTTTTGCTTGAGGGGAAAAAATTTGCTACTTTCTCAACAAGAGATATCGAACATTCTTCGTTCGAACAACTGGCAATCCAACGATTTGCCGTTAATGCGCAAATCCATCGTATCTTGCGATTCCCTTGTTTGGGCCTATAATTATGACATTTTTCCCTCCAACGGCGCGGAAATTCACGGCCCTTATGATTTACCAAATGGAAAACAATTCATGGTACGCGAGTTTAAGTTCGACACTGCTTCTTTGGTTTGGCCGATTGTCCATCCGCCATTCCAACGCTTGCGCTTTTATTTGGAGTATTCGAACGCCGACTTTTCCATTGACTGGAATATGCATTTCGAGTCTAAAACTGATGCCGTATTAGAACGATATTGTGCGGTTTCAGTCAAAGAAGGTAAAGAACGATTGCTCGAACATGAAGAATTGGAGTCGTTAGTGGAAAAAAGCGTCGAAGAAAGCGCGCGACAGACCGCTTTCGTGAATCGCCTTTCCACATTGGACAAGATTCGAAAGGGCGTCGAATTGATTTGCTTGCAAACAAAACCTTTGGCGGATGAATTGGGAGAAGATTGGAGACCAACAGAAGCGGTTCAACAGAGAATTGCAGAAAAGGGAGAATATTGGTGGAATAAATTTGAACGAAAGACGAAAAAGCCGAAAGAAGTTTTCGACAATTGGATTACAAGTTTTGACCCTCGCGTTCCAAAAAATTAAGCTGTTTTTGCAATGATTTCCACTATATCGTTGTCCTTAAGTTCGTGTGCTAGTCCAACTTTTTGCCCCGGAAATTTTGCACTTGCGCCCCAAACATGTGCGAAAGCGAATTGTTCTACTAACTCCTTGTGAATCTTTTCAGCAAAATCTTTCACAGTTGCTGGAGGGTATAGTGCTAGAGGTTTTTTCGGTTTTCCATAGGAATACGCCTTGATGAGGCCGCTCATCACCCAAATTTTTTCCCTTACCTTCTCCATTCCTTTCCCTTGGATTGCAGAAATGGATATTATTGTCTTCTCCGGAAAAAATTTCTCGATTGTTTCGACCCTTTGTTGAGCCTCGGCTAAGTCGCACTTGTTAGCCACGATAATTGCTGGTTTTTCCAACAGTTTCGCATCAAAGGCTCTCACTTCTTCGACGATTTTCTTTAATTCTTCGACAGGTCGAGAAGCGTCAGCCACGAATACAAAACCATCCATGCTTTTTGTGGTTGCAAGGATGCGTTTTCCCAATCCTTTTCCTTCTGACGCCCGTTCGATAATGCCTGGTAAGTCCACCAATTGAAAGTCGACTCCAAAGATTTGAATGGTTGCCGCTTGCGGTTTCAAAGTCGTAAATGCATAAGACGCAGTTTTCATGTTTGCGCCGCTCAACGCATTGATGAGTGTTGTTTTTCCAGCGCTAGGTTGCCCTAGAAAACCGATTTGGAAGTCGCCTTGTCGTTTGACCGCAAACCCTTCACGAGCCTTTATTTTCCGTTTGACTTGCGTTTTTCCAATTTCATTCATCAACCAAGCGCGCATCTCTCCATACGGCCCACTTTTGTATTGAGAAATTTCTTGCAAAATCTTACGAATTTCCCTTACTTTGGTTTTGCCTTCCAAACACTTCAAGCGTTCTGCAATCTTTTGCCGCTGTATCGTGTGCGGCATTGGCATAAATGGTCACTACCTGTATCCTTTTTGTTTAAGGTATGGAAGTATTTTGCTTCGAAGAAATGCAGTGAGTCTCCCAACGGTTTTGACTCTCTCATCTTTTGGCAACATCTCTAACGCTTTAATCATGTTTTCAGGAGAAGTTTGCGGGTTGAAAATGCGTCGTTTGAGTTCGCTTATGTTAAGTCGAGCTGTTTCCTCTATTTGCGCTGGCTTTTGTTGTTGCACTTGTTTTTGCTTCTTGCGCATTTTCTTGAACTGGCGATATTGCTCGAGCAAAGAGTTATATTCAATCTCTGTAATGGAGGTATTGACCACTTTTTTAATCAAGTCGTCCACTCGAGCAATTTCTAATGCGCTTTTTGTTTCGATTGCACTCTTTTTCAATGCAGACAAATAGTGGTACACGGGATCATCCCAATACTTGGGATTCAATTTTAGACCCGTAGCTGAATTTTTGACAACTTTTTTTGTTTTATCTTCAATCTTGTATTTTGGAAGGATTCTTTTTTTTCCCATTTGACTCAATCCTGCTATTTGTATTTATTTATGTATTTTGCCGTTTAAAAGCT
>CAZHUN010000082.1:0-7222 GCA_964535725.1 uncultured archaeon | reverse complement strand
AGTCGACGAATTGTTCGAAAACACGCTGCTGTTTTTCTTTTTGGGCAACGGAAACCGCACTCTTGAAATCCAAGCCTGTCTCTCCGAACGCGGTGCAATTTTTAGCCTGCGCCCGCGCGAAGTCCAACGCTTTCGAAAGTTTTGAATCTGACGACTTCAACACCTCGTCAGGATGAACTCCCAAACACGCGGCAACTTGCGGAAAGCGTTTTTGCAATTCGAGGTTCTTTTGCATGCTTTGCAAGTCTACAGAATTGGACAACATCATGCGAACGTTTTCCTTCGCAGCGCGTTCCAAAACGCCTTCAAAATCTTGCACGGAATCCAAGTGCAAGTGGCAGTCGGTCCACATGCGACGAAAAAGGGCAAACGAATAAAACAACCTATCGCTTTCCACCACCCATGCGACGCCAAATTCTATACATTGTCTTGCTTGCCGCATTCGCGATTGCAATCGCTGTCCATTTTTATACGGCGGAGCAGGGTTCTCACCCCAATGTAGTGCCTAACTCTGGATTCGACCAAAACTTGCTCGTTTATTTTTTGGACGTCAACCAAGGCGATGCAACCTTCATCCAACTGCCCAACAGAAAAACACTATTGATTGACGCTGGAAAGGCGGACGAAGGAACCAAAGTCGCGCGGTTCCTGCGCGACCACAACATTTTCCGACTCGACGCTGTCATCGCATCGCACGCCGACTCCGACCATATTGGAGGAATTACACAAGTCGTCGAAGAATTTTCAGTCGGGCAATTCTACGAAAATGGCCTTCCTTGCGATACCAAAACGTGCGAAAGACTTGAAGAGACTCTTGCACGAAAAAACGTGCCAAGAACCGTTGTCCGCGGCGGAACAGACTTGAACGTGGGGAATTTTTCAATCACGGTATTGAACCCTTGGCCGGGCGAGCGCGAAGACAACGACGCGAGCATTGTTGTGTTAATCGAATACAAACGACAGCGTTTTCTGCTCGCGGCCGACTGCACGTTCGCTTGCGAAGACCAAATCGTACAACACTTTTCTACCATTTCCGCGCAAACCCTCAAAGTGGGCCACCATGGCAGCAAGTACTCTTCAAAAGAGTTTTTCCTAAAAAGCGTTTCTCCACAATACGCTGTCATCAGCGTGGGCGAAAACTCGTACGGCCATCCGACACTGGAAACCTTGCAACGGTTGCAAGAATTGAATGCGCAAATTTTGCGAACCGACCGAGAAGGCGACATTGTTTTCGAGTCGGATGGAAACGAGTTGTCGGTTTCAGTCGAGCACCGGGAACGAAACTCTTAAATAGGGTGAAATCGTGGACAATGCATGAAAGAGAAACGCGCACTATTGATTGTACTCTTCGCGGCGGGCGCTCTTGTGCTGTTTGGCTGCATCCAAGCGCCTTCTTCCGACTCCAACGCAAACAGCGCATTGCTTGAAGTCCAACTCTACAAAGTCCAAATCGACTACAATGCGCTCAACGAACAATACACGGATGCGTTGCAAGAGCTGGCCGACTGCACTTCTTCCAAAGCAATAGGAGGAACAACGAACTCTTCCGACTTGAATGTGCAATTGCAAACCTGCCTGCAAGACAAGAAGACGTGCAACGATTCCTTGAGCACGTGCACGAGCGGGCAAAGCACTTCGAGCGCCACGCTGAGCACGTGCATCGGGCAAAGAGATTCCTGCAACGCCTCGCTCTCCACCTGCCAGAGTGACAAGGCAGCGTGCGATGCCAACAATGTTGCACTACAACAAGCGATTCCCAACACCAAAATCAACCACTGGGTGGCCGGAAACTTTTTCACGGAAGGAAGCAACAAGTACGTCAACCTGTCCGGATATGATGGAACCATCAAGAAAGTCATTGTCGGAATGGACTACAACGGAGGAACCGACCCCTACTTTGCCGACAGCGTTTCTCCCACCTACAGCCTAAACCGACTCAAATGGTTTACTTTCTCGTCCTCGGACGGCGGCCAAACCTATACGTCGGACAGCGACGGAAGGGTTTCCCTGCAAGGCACCAAGATGACCATTCCTAGCACAGAATTTACGAACACATCCATAGAAGGCGTCAAGCTCCGACGCGCCATCACCCTCATAGTCTCGGAATAAAACAGCTTCCCCTCTCTCGAGTTTCGTGCAAAAAGCATTCTGGAAAGAAATTGAATTGGAAATCTTTGAAACAGTCTATGACCCGTGCGAAGACTCTTTTCTCTTGGCCAATACATTGAAAGTGGAAAAAGGCAAAACGTTTTTGGATATGGGTTGCGGCAGTGGCATACAATCCGTTTCCGCGCTCCACCAAGGCGCGAAGAACGCACTGTGTATTGACATCAACCCAAAAGCAGTCAAGAACGCGCTGCACAATGCGAAGCGTTTCGGAAAGTGTGGAGGAAGAGTGAGCGACTTGTTTGCGAACGTTTCTGAAAAGTTTGACGTGATTGCGTTCAACGCGCCGTACGTGGAAAGCGAAACAATCGAACACCCCATTACAAACGGTGGAAGGAGAGGCCGTGCAATCTTGGACAGTTTTTTGCACGAGGTTCCCACACATTTAAATCCTCGCGGAGTGTGCTACTTCGTGCAAAGCTCGCTGAACGGAGAAGAAGAAACGAAAGCGATTCTGAAGGCGTTGGGTTTGAACGGCGAAATTATTGCTAGAGAAAAAGTGGCTTTTGAAGAATTGCAAGCGTGGAAAGTGGAAAAATGAAGGCAGTCGTGATCGGCAGTTTTCGAAAATTCTACAAAGAAGTCGTGCAAGCGCGCGAAGAATTCGAAGCAGCGGGAGTGGAAGTACTGTCTCCGCCAAAATCTGCCGTTCTCGACCCGAGAGAAGACTACGTTGTCCTCGCTTCCGATCCAAAAAAGGCGAGCATCCGCGACATCGAAGACACGGTGTTGGACAAGATTCCCAAAAGCGATTTTGTTTTTCTCGTAAACCCGGACGGCTATGTTGGAAAGACCGCAAGCTTCGAAATTGGAGTGGCCGTGGCGAAAAACATTCCAGTCTTCGCGCAAAAGATTCCCGACGACGTGCTCGTCAAACAGTACGTGCTGGAAGCGGGAACGCCCAAACGCATTTTCGACATCATGAAAAAAGCGCGAAGCCGAAGATAGCTTCAAAAAGCGTAGTGCCTAACTCGGCCCTTGCGTGAGCCGGCGACGCGCACCATCTTCACACCGCTCGATGGAACTGGCTTCGCATTTCCAAAAGGTTAAAAGAATGTAGTGCCTAACTTTGCTTCATGTACGCGCGAAAAAAGATTGTGAAAGGGCACACGTACTACTATTTGGTTTCTTCGCACCGCGTGGGCGGAAAAGTCGTCCAACGCCACCAGCGCTATTTGGGAAAAACGAAGAAGGGATTTTGAATGCCGGTCAACGCGGGTCCCGAATACGCCAAAGCCGAGCGAAAGTTCATCGACGCGCGTTCGCCCATCGAAAAATTGGCTGCGCTCCAAGAAATGAAATCCACGGTTCCCAAGCACAAGGGGACAGAGAATCTGCTTTCGCAAATCGTGGGAAAAATTTCCCGTATCAAGAGCGAGATGGAAAAGCAAAAAGCCATGGCCACCAAGCGCCGCAGCGGAGGCAGTGCCATGGCCATCCGCAAAGACGGTTGCGGGCAAATCGTACTAGTAGGTTTTCCCAATTCGGGAAAAAGCACGGTGTTGAAAGCATTGACTGGTGTGCACGCGGAAATCGCACCCCATCCTTTTACGACCACAAAACCCGAAGTGGGCATGTTCGACTTTGGAGGCGCGCGTGTGCAAGTGGTAGAGCTTCCGGCCATCATCGAAGGAAGCGCGCAAGGAAAAGCGCAAGGAGCGCAAGTGTTGGCTGCCGCGCGGAACTCGGACGCCATTGTTTTGATTGTAGATGCGACAGAGGCGAAAGCCGAAGCCTTGGAGTTGGCGAACGAGCTCAAAAAGGCCGACATTTGGTTGAATGTTTCCCAGCCCAAAATTTCCGTCAAAAAATCCTCGTTTCCGGGAATGTCGATTACTGGAAAAGAGCACTTGAAAGTTTCCGAAAAAGACTTGCTCGAGTTCTTGCGCTCGGCCGGCTTTCCCCAAGCGTCCCTTGTATTGGAAGAGGACGCGGATCTATCGAAGGTCGCGCAAGCGTTGGACGAAAAAATCTGCTACAAGAAAGCGCTGGTGATTGCCAACCGAAGCACGGGCGGGGAGAAAATTTCCGTGCCCAATTTTCGCGTGGTTTCCGTAAAAGACTGGAACAGTGGACACGCGTTGGAAGAAGTCAAAAGCGCCATGTTTTCCTTGTTGGGCATGGTGCGCGTGTACACCAAACGTCCCGGACAAGAAGCCGATTACAAAGAGCCATTAGTGGTTAGAAAAGGCAGTACTGTCGAACAAGTCGCGCGCCACTTGCACAAAGAGTTGGCACAATCGCTGAAGTTCGTGCGCGTGTGGGGAAGTTCGAAATTCGGCGGACAACGCGTTTCGAAAAATTACATATTGAAAGACCAGGACATTATCGAAATCAATTGATTGAATGCGCTTTTTCCACGACCTTCCAAATCTTGGAAAATAACGTATTATATCGCTTGCGAAACCTTGGAAAACGTTCTCCTAAAACCTGCTGAAGTTCTTTGTGTCTTTCGTTCAAGGCATTTCGGACGATTGGATCGCTGCCGCTTCGAGCGAAAGCAATTGCATCTATCTTTCGTCGCAAGATGTCGTGCACTCTCTCTCGAATTTTTTGGTCTTTGCCCAAGACTCCCAATCCCGCCGCATTCATAGCGAAAGACGCCGCCGTCCAACTCACCGAAAATTGGGTTCGAACATGCCCCCTTCTCGCCTTCATAGCGCCTTGTTTCGCGATTTCCGCGATTGTTTTTCCTTTAATTTTTTCCCGCGACCGAACCCTTTCTTCATGCGATAAAATACTGTCGGCAATCAACGCAAGGTCACTGCTGGATGGTCGACTTGTTCGGGGAGAAATCGAACTCTTACGCACCCGCAAAAAATCAATCCAACCGATAGCCCTTTTCATCGCCTTCGCCTTCTTCGCCCTTCTTGAACAGTTTGTCCTTGTTCTGCAGTACATACACTCCGACGAGTAATACCGCCAAAATTCCCGCACCGTACAAGAAAAGAGTCACGTCGGGCGCGAGCTCTTCCGCGCTTTCGAAACCGTCCCGGTAGACGTTTCCCGCGTTAATGACTGCTTTTCCGGCGAACGAAATCGCTTCCGAAAACTTGTTCTGGTTGTAGGCCGCAACCGCCTTGGAATAATTGTCTTGAAAACTTTGCAATTCCGACTGGTTGACCCACAAGTCTTTCTTGCCATCGGACAACGCGTCGTCGGAAAACTGTTTCAACGAAGAATAAACGCTTTCGGTCTTCGAGCGCAACGAATTATTGTCCCCATATAAAGAGTTATAGGCGGAAGCGCGTTGCACGCGCAAGTCCACGGCGTCCGCGGCATTCGAAGCGGCAGCTTGCGCCGCATCGAGCAACGTGTTCAACGCTTGCGTGTTCGTCAATCCGATAGACTTTTTGCTCGAACTGCCTTGAAAGAGTTGATAGAAAGGCTGGGGAGGCTCGGCAAGAGAAATCAAATAACTTTTTTGCGAAGCGTCCAAGCTCGCTTTCGCCAGCAAACTCTTCAACTGCGTCTTTTTTCCATCGTACGAAATGGCTTTCTCTTCCAACGAATCGAGAATGGATTGGGTGGATTCGAGTTTGGCATGGAAGTCATCCACTTCTTCCGCGCTTGGAGTAGAGAGAAAATCGTTTTCGGCTTTCAACGCGTCGTCGATGGATTGTCCGGCCTGCGCGGACAAGTCTTGCACGTCTTTCAAGTCTTGCTGCATGGAAACCGCTTGCGAGCGAATTTCGAGAGAATTGGAATCGTTGGCAATGATGGCAAGGTCTCCGTCAATTTCGTTCTGCAGCAATTGTTTGAGATTGTTGAAGTAGCCAGACTGCGAAGAAGAAAAAATCCACTGGCTTTGCCTGACGGCACCGTCTCTCAAATTCAAATAACCGCGCAAGAAAGCGCCCGCGCGGAACAATTGCGTGTTGGCGGCTTTTTTGGACAATAGTTGGGGAGGAGTTCGATTGAGCACGGCCAAATAGCCGGAAACGGTATTGCCTTGCAACAAGGCCACGACCCAGTATTGGGCGTTTCCATACGAAATGGGGGCAGAAGAAAAGATTTCCGGCTGTTCGTTGGCGTACATCCACTGGCCGGATTGGACGAACGAGAGCGCTTCTTGGGAAGAAATGGCGAACGCGGACGCGCAAAACAACAATACAACTGCAATACAATACAGATAACGCATGTGGAAGAGGAAAGCAGTTTCGGGTATTAAAAACCTCTGCCGAAAATTGGAATTTTGGAGAACAAACCATCCTTTTTAAATCAAACGTTGCAGGAAGGGTTCAAAGAGGGTTGAAAGAATGCCCAAAAAACCGAGAGACCACATCGAAAAACCCGAAGACCGCACATGGCACGAATGGTTCGACAAATTGTCGGACAAGGATCACAAGGCATACATGGAAAAGCTAGGATTGGACGACGAAGACCAGGCAGAATTGCCGGAAATCGAAAAAGAACTGAATGAATTGCCTATCGGAGAAGAAGTACGCTTGCAAGAACAAAAAATTGTCAAAAAAGGAAGAAAGTGAAATTATGGACGTCCGCGTATTGAAAATGAAAGACGACGACGACATCATGGAATCGTTGGAAAAGTTTTGCATCAAAGAAAACATTTCCATGGGCGACTTTGTCAGCGCTGTCGGAAAAATGAAAGAGTTCGAAATTTCTTCCTTCGCCGGACAAGGCAGCATCGAAAACAAGTCGTCCAACACTCCGCACGAAGTCGTCGCCATTTCGGGAAAAGTGCAAAAAGTGCGCGGAGAATACGAAGCCAGCATGAAAGTTTCCCTTGCCCGCCCCGGACTGAACAGCATGCAAGGAGTCTTATTGAAAGCACGCGCTGCAGGAAGCCTGGAAATCGCCATTCGCAACATCAACTTGTCCAAAATCATCGAAGCCTAATGCGAAGCAAGTGCCATCGAAGATGGCACGCGTTCCAGCCGGACGCAACCGGCTGATGGCACGCGGACGAGGCCTAGAACCTTTTAGCAAACGCGATTTTCGCATCACGAAAATGCGCCCTTTCGCGAGCACGCGAAACGGGAGGTTCGCGAACAACCTTTTGAGAAAAGGTTGACGAAAAAAACGCTTCGCGAAA
>CAZHUN010000081.1:0-8376 GCA_964535725.1 uncultured archaeon | reverse complement strand
GCCAACCACATGACCTGAGAACGCTTTTATAGTTCTCCCTTCTTTCCATAATAGCATGCACTACGCGAAAGAGCTGAAGACGCGCATTTTCGACTTTGAAAGCCAGCGTTACATTGCGGTATTGCACGAAGTGGACGCGGCGGAACTCGGCATTCATCCATTGCAAAGAGTCGAAATCTACAATCCAAAAGTGGGAAAGAAGGTTACTGCCATTGTCGACATTTCCAAGCACGAAGTGCGTGCGGGAGAAATCGGACTGTTCCAAGAACTGCGCAAAGCACTGAATGTGAAAAAAAGAACCATTGTCCAAGTTTCGGCAAAACCTTCTCCGGCAAGCTTTCAAGCCGTGCACAAGAAAATGAAAGGCAAAACTCTCTCTCGCGAAGAAATCAACGAACTCGTGGACGATATTGACAAAAACAATTTGAGCGAAATCGAACTCGCAGCCATGATGACCGCAGTATACATTCACGGATTCAACTTGGACGAAACTATTTCCATGACCAACGCATTGCTCGAAAACGGGAAGAAGCTCGAACTCAAAAAGTTTCCAATCTTGGACAAGCATTCTATCGGAGGAACGAACGGAAGGGCTTCGATGATCATTGTTCCCATCATTGCTTCGCTGGGATATTACATTCCCAAAACGTCTTCGCGCGCCATCACTTCGGCTGCCGGAACGGCAGACGCGATGGAAACATTGTGCAAAGTTTCTTTCTCCATTTCCGAATTTAGGAAGATTGTGGAAAAAACCCACGGCGCCATTGTATGGGGCGGAGCATTGGAATTGGCTCCCGTAGACGAAAAAATCATCAAAATAGAACACCCGCTCAACTTGGACCCGGAAGGGCAAATCGTCGCCAGCGTGATGGCCAAAAAGGCGAGCGTGGGCGCGCAGTATCTGGTCATCGATCTTCCGATTGGATCGGACGTGAAAGTGGCCAATCCGGAAATGGCCCAGCGAATGGCCAAAAAGTTTGTCCAAGTGGGAAAGAGTTTGGGAATTCGAGTCCAAGTCGAGTACTTGGACGGTGAAAGCCCTTCGGGAAACGCGTTCGGGCCTGCATTAGAAGCACGGCACGCGTTGGAGATTTTGGAAGGAAAAACATGGAACAATCTGGCCGAAAAAAGTTGCAAGCTTGCGGGAAAATTGCTCGAATTGTGCGGAGAAGCACCAAAAGGAAAAGGGTTCGAAATTGCCAAAAAACAGATTGAAAATAGGCAAGCGTTGAAAAAAATGCAAGAAATCATCCGCGCGCAAGGAGGAAATCCGTTGCGGAGCGTGGACGTGAAAGTGGGAAAATTTGTCGAAAAAGTGTTGGCCAAGAATTCGGGAATGATTCGACGCATTCACATTCGCAAGTTGAACGATGTTGCACGCGAATCCGGAGCGCCGGCGGACAAGGGAGCGGGAGTGCTGTTGCACGTGGAAAACGGAACACGCGTTGAGAAAGGAAAACTGTTGTTTGAAATTTTCGCCGAAAACAAGGAAAAACTGGCCGCGGCCAAAAAGCTGGCGTTAGAGAATCAGTGCATGGAGTACTGAGCATGTCGCGCCCCGTTTTCGAAATCCACCAGTATGTCCTCATGATTGATTCGCAAAAGCGTTTGCTATGGTTAAAGCAGGCGAAAAACCGCCAGCGTTGGCTGTTTCCGGGAGGGACGCTCGAAGAGGGAGAAACATTAGAGCAAGGGCTCAAGCGCGAGTTGCGGGAAGAAACTGGTTTGAAGATGGAAGTGGTTTCGTTGCTGGAAATGGCGCTGATTCCGGAAAAAAATCCCGTACATTTGGCGTTATTCTTTTTGGCCAAGCCCAAGAAAGGAATGCCCAAACTTAGCCACGAACACTTGGCATTCAAATGGGTTCGCGAAGGAGAAATGGGAAAAAAAGAAGCGGCGCACCCGGAACTGCTCAAGTTGGAAAAAAAAGCGTTCAAAATGTGGAAAAAATCCAAACAAGAAAATTTATTTCGACACTAGCTCGTTGAACAATTGCACGAGTTCGAAAACTTCGAGCGAGTACACTTTTTTTCCTTTCAAGCCGAGCTTGTCGAGCGCGGGGTCGAAGGGTTTTAGTTCGATGTTTTCTTTTTTCAAAAACGGTTCGATATAATAAAGCGCTTTTTCGATGTTCTTGTTTTTGAAACGGAACAAGTGTTCCACGAACAACTCGAAATGTTCGTCGTTTTTCGCTCTGCCGAAGGCTTCTTTTCGCCGGCCTCGCGATTCGGGCTCTGCCCGAATGCGCCCATTCTTGGCAACGCCAAGAATCGGGTTTTCCAAAAGGCCGTTTCCAAAACGCTTTTTGGAAATCAATCGAATGCACCCGCTGTCGGAAGAGGGTTTGGGAAAAAAGCTCCCACTTTTGACGGAAAACAAGGGAGTGGGTTCGAAATAGTATTGGCAGAGCACCGAAATCGCGTGGTAGTTGGGAAAGCCGGGAGAAGCGACCAATTTTTCCACAAACTCGAGCTGGAAGACCAGCACGGCGGAAGAAAATTTCCAGTGGAAGAGCTTGTGCATCAACATAGAAGAAATGTCGTACGGGGGAGTGGAAACGATTTTGTCGAACGGGGGAAGTTTGATGGAAAGAATGTCGCCTTTCAAGAGTTCGGCGTTTTTGGGAAGTTCGGCTTCCAACAAGTCGTGCAAGTGCTGGTCGAATTCGACGGCAATGACTTTCTTGCATTGCGGAGCGATGAAAGAAGTGAGGAATCCTGTTCCGGCACCGATTTCGAGAACCGTGTCTTTGGGAGAGAGTTGGGCTGCTTCCACTATTTTTTGCAAAACGCTTTCGTCCATGAGAAAGTTTTGCGAGAGTTTGAGCGTGGGCGCAAAGCGGTACGCGTGCTGCAATTCATTGAATTTTCCGAGCAAGGACATGGTTTCACTTTCTCCGAAAATAGAACGTTTAATATCTGTCGGTCTTGTCGCGCAATCCTTTCATATCTTCTTCAAATGAAGCTTTTCGCATGTCCGCAAATGCGCCAAACATGGATTTTCTCTTTCGGCGGGTTTTTTTCAAAGCATCACCAATGAAAGTACCGCAAACAAGTAAATTAAGCCCGCACATTCAGGGAATGCAAAAGTCGTTCAAAACCGTCTCCATTGCGGGCGGGGCGGAGTGGGAGGGCGTGCGAACAAGTAATGTTTGGGATCGTCGCCGCGCAGTTCTTCCACTACTCTTTTCACGACGGCTTTTTTCATGTCGGAAAGGCCTTTGACGCGCTGTTCGAGTTCGGCCAAAGAGTCAAAGGTTTTCTTTTCGCGCTCGGTCAACACTTCCAACATGTGCTTTTTGCCCATGCCGGGAATGAGTTCCAACTGGTGGCGTTTGATGGTTATTGGAGTCGAAGTGTTGAAGAATTGCACGAATTCAGACTCGCGCTCGGAAACGATTTTTTCCACAGCGTGTTCCAATTCTCCCAACGCCGTGGAAGAGAGTTCTTTGTAATCAATTCGTTTCACAATATGGTCGATTTCTTTGCGCTCTCCCTCTCCCACGTACACTTTGGACAAAAGTTGGAGGGAAGTTTTGGGAACTACTTCGAGAAGGGTAAAACGTTGGACGCCCAAAACTTGAGAAATGGGTTCGGATTTGTACGACTGGCTTTTCCCTTTTGGGAGATAGTCCAAAACGTATGCAAACTCTTCGTTTCCCATATTGTTTTTCCCTTCATTTTGATTCACGCAGTCGCGCTTTTGACTTTTTCGACAATGCCTTTCAAATCGTCTTCAGAAAGTTTGGAAGATTTGGGCAACAACAATCGCAGTTTTTCCACCGAAACCGGAGCCAAGTCGACGATTTTGATTTTCAACTCGTCCGCCAGTTCAATGCTTGAAAGTTCTTCCAACAGTTTGTCGGCCTTGGTTTTGGACAACTTGGAATGCTTTCTAGCGTAATCGTACGTGATTTCTTGTTCGTACGCCAGAGCTTTTTCGTCTTGGCGTTCTTTCAAAATGTCCCGAACTTCGGCCAACGTGACTGGTTTTTGTCCGATCATTTTTTTTCCAATCATGCGCTCACCCGGGTTTGAATCTTGGCTTCCAAAATTTTCTTCACATGCGCGGGAGTGGTCGAAATGTGCTTCAGCATGTTTCCGTCGTACACGGCGATGTTCAGGCCGCGCCCTTGGATGGCGTCTACGATTCCGCTCAATCCGTGAAAGCGGCGCGGAGGAAGGCCGCGGTGGTGGCTGCTGTTGACCACGATTTGCACGCGCTCTCCGACTTTGAATTGGGCCAAGAGTTTGTTGACACTCAACTTGGGGCCTTTTCTGTGAAATTTCGAACGCGTTTTGGCACGCTTTCCCCTTGCTTTCTTGTTCGGCATGTTTTTCTCCACCTATTCCAATCGTATAACACCTTTTTTACAAAACGGTTTAAAACCCCCCCTCGACCTTTTCAAAAAAGGCCGCCAAAAGGGCACCTCTGCGGCGTTTAAAAACTCCAAAAGCAATTTAACCTTGTTCCGTGAAAAAAGTGCGAAGTTTTAATAGGGTATTTAAAGACTTTTGCTGGAAAGGGTCGTTTATAAAGGTGGGGCGGGGAGACAAATGGACTATCAAATTGTGAATTTGGTTGCTAGCGCGAATTTGAACGCCACTCTCGACTTGTATAATCTCGCCATCTCCATTCCCAATATTGAGTATGAACCGGAACAATTTCCCGGAGCGATCCTCAAATTGAAAGAGCCCAAAGTTTCCATGTTGCTTTTTAAAAATGGCAAAGTCATTTGTTCGGGAGCGAGTTCGGAAGAGCAAATTGAAGTTGGAATCCGAAAAGCGTCCAAGCTCATTCACGACGTTCAACCTTCTGTGAAAGTGCTGGACAAAGTCGAATATACGGTAGTCAATTTGGTGGCAACTGCGAACTTGCACCAGTCATTGGATTTGTTCAAAACCGCCATGAGTTTGGACAATGTAGAGTATGAGCCCGAACAGTTTCCGGGAGCGATTTTGAGAATTCCAGACCCCAAAATCACTTTATTGTTGTTCAAGAATGGAAAAGTCATTTGTGCGGGCGCCAAGCGCGAAGACTTGTTGCGCTTGGGATTGGAAAAGGCGCAAAAGATGATCCGCGCCATCAAAGCAGAAGGAAAAAGCTTTGACGACGAAGATGACGAGCCGAAAAAGAAAAAATCGCCGAAAGAAGCCGTTCCGGAAATGGAAGTGTCGAAGAAAGTTTCGTTGCACGAGTTGATCGAAATGCCTATTTCGAAGCCAAAAACAGTTTCAAAAAGCGTTTCAAAGCCGAAAAAGGCAGCGTCCAAGGCAAAGGTTAAAAAAGCCAAAAAGGCTATTCCATCCAAGAAAAAGAAAAAGAAGCGCTAAAAAATGCCCATTAAAGCCAAACACAAAAAACCAGTTGTTCGTTCCAAGCACAGCAATCGTTGGCTGTACGAAATGGTTGCCGCGTGGATTGTTTTAATCGTCGTCGGGACTATTGTCAACATGATTGCATTGGCGCCCGCGTGGAGGCAATTGGCAGACAATGGATGGTTGCGCCCGGCTTCGACCATGACTTCGGCATTAATCGCCTGGATTGCATTGACGGGAATCGTCGCCTATGTTACCATTTCACTGCTGGCGCGCGTGGAAAAACACAAAAAAGTCCTGCTCGCGTTTTTGATGGGAATTCTGGTTTCGGTTCCTTCCATCACCGAATATTTTTTCCTCAACATTCCTTCGAGCGTCATGGCCTTTACCTTGCTCGGAAACCTGGTCGCGTTTGGAATCATCGGCTGGATTTTGGCCAAAAAAGCCTAAAACCGCCTTTTTTAAACATTTCATCGCTCTAGTTGTTGGATTAGCGGCCATACTGGAAGAGCAACACCTGGACTCTTTTCGAACCCAGAAGTAAAGACTTCCAAGGAAGAGGTTCGCACTAAGCTTTTGCTTGGAGCGGTCTAGAAGCTGCCAATCACCTTTCACTTACTTTTTCCGGTTTTTCGTAAGCACTAATTTCGTACCCTAAAGTACATCAAAACCGGAAAATTTCAATTATTAATCTATTTGCGGCGAATAACGAATGGTTTCGCGGTTTTTTGGAATTGTTCAAATTTGCCGATTGCTACCTCGCCGGAAAGCAGTTTTTTATGACCTGAAACCCGATATCCTAATTTTTTTCCCTCCTGTAGAATTTCAGCGCCCATATTTTGGGGAATAGGCAAATTCGGCGAAAATTTTGAAGCCGGAACTCGGAATTGCCGCAAAGAAATCGCGCCGGGAATCCACGTCCTTCGATAAGGGCTTTTTTTGAAGCTCACCTTGCGCGTTTCGAATTCCACAAAAGACAGCTCTTTGGAAAGAGGAATTTCAACTGCGAAGTGGGGAAAAACATGTTCTTTGATTTTCAAGAAATCAATCACGACGTCGGAGCGAATTCCGTTTGCCTTTAACGCTTCGACAAAAGTCAAAGTCAGCGAACCACACGGATGCATGTAAAATACTTGCCCTTTTTCGGCGAGCTCAATTGGAGATTCCAAAAAAAGTCTTCTCTTTACCTCGTCACTCGACCAGTCCACTTTTTGTAGTTGATTCCAAGTCCACCGAATACATTGTTCGACTTTTTCCTCTTCGGCGCCGGAAAATTTCGGAAATTGAAACGCCATGCTGAATCTTCCCAATCCAATTATGCTCGCGCTTTTTTCGTTGACCATTTTTTGGGCTTGGGCGCGGCTTTCCAATATCTTCGGTTTTGGCTCCACACTTCTTTGTAAAAATACCGCGCGTGCTTGTACACGTTGTAGAGCGGGAGCGCGGCAAAAATGAGAAATACAATCACGGTAGAGATGTCGCGCGCGTGCGGAACTGGAATTCCGAAAACAGGAAGCGCGTTTTCCAAATAAAAGGAAATCGCGGCCAGGCAGAGGACGATGAAAGAATTCAAGGCCATGGCGCGCACGTGCAAGAGAATGTGGGGAGAATTTTCCAACAACTTCGAGCGGGGCATGTGGATTCCTTTGAACGTGGGAATTTTGTCCGCCAATTCAATATAGCGCTTGCGAATATTGTACAAGGGTTGGAAGAGGACGAGGGAAATGAGAATGAGCGCGAAGGCGATGGCGGGAAGGAGCGCGCCTTCTTTCGGAGAAAGCACAAAAACAACGGTCGTGGCGATGATGACCACGAATTCTCCCAACGGCGTGAGCAATAGTCCGGAAATCGCGCTTTCTTCGTTCTTCAACCCGAACAAGGGGCCGAAAAAGCGGAACACAAACAAGTTGACCAATACAATGGCCAAGGTTAATGCGAGCGCAAACCCGATGACGAAGGCGAGCGTGGAAAGAGACGGCAACACGACTTGTCCGAGTTCGGGATTGTAGAATAGCTGGGTTCCGAAACCCACGAAAAAGAACAGAAAAAAGAATTCGCGCAAAAATCCCACCTGGTGTTTGATGCGCGCCCCGCTTTTGGTTTCCGACAATGCGAATCCGGCAAAATACGCGCCGATGGCGGTGGAGAGGGAAAGAACGTCGGCGAGCGTAGCAACGACCAAACCGATGCCCAACGCGTACAAGGTAATTTCCACAGCGCCCATGCCGTTCGCGTGCATCCAATCTTCTACTTTGTACGAGAGGGAACGAACCACGTAAAACGCGGCAACGGCAAACACGAGCGAAGTTAATGCAAGGTCGAGCGCGCTTCCGGAAGTGGAAAGGGAAGTGATGAAAACCAGCAACATGATGCCGAGAAAATCCTGCAAGATGAGAATCGACAACGAAAGCCGGGCGCCGTTATTTTTCACCAACGCCTTGTCGAGGATGAATTTTCCCACAATGGCGGAAGAAGTGGAAAACAGCATGATGCCGATGACGATGGCAAACAAGGGAGAAAAGCCGAGAATCAGCGAAGCCAAGACTCCCACGAGGACGAGAAACACCATGTCGATGAGCGCCAATCCTACAACAGTCGGCCCGGATTTGATGAATTCTTTGAACGAAAGTTCCAAGCCCAAGTAGAACAGCAATACAAACAATCCCATTTCGCCGAACGCGCGAACGATTTCATCGGCCGGGTGCAAGAATCCAAGCACAAACGGGCCTAACAGAAAGCCGGAAATAATAAACCCCAAAATCGGATTCAATCCCAATCTTTTCAATATTGTGCTCATCACGAGCGCGAAAACCACGATGACGCCGATGGTGGTGAGGGGAAGAATTTCCAAGGCCATGCAAGCATTGACAGGTTTGGGGCATTTAAAGGTTTTGCATTTCCCAATAGATATGGTTCTTGAATGGATTTTGGGCGCTGTTGCCGTCGTGAGCGCGATTTCGTTGATTGGCGCGTTTTCGTTTTTTGCCAAAATCGAAAAGCACATGTTGCTCTTCGTCAGTTTTGCGGCCGGAACCATGTTGAGCGCGGCGTTCTTCGA
>CAZHUN010000080.1:0-40978 GCA_964535725.1 uncultured archaeon | reverse complement strand
GTGCTGTGTCCGCCGTGCGTAATGACCAAATCGCATTTTTGAAAGTACTTGGCCGGGTATTCGAGCGAAACGATTTCCACGTTTTTGGGCAGGCCTTTTTTGGAAAGGGAAATGTTCGGACCGCTTTGAAAATAAAATTGTACGTTTTTCTGTTTTTTCGCCACTTGCAACACTTTGTCGAAAATCTTTTTCCGGTATCCGAAAGCGCCAACTGCGCAGAATACGGATTTTCCGTTTCCTTTTTTCGCCTTCACGGTTTCGGGACGTTTGGAAACGACCGGACCAATGTATCGTGTTTTGGCCGAGAGTTGGGGAGAGTGAATGCCCATGTTTTCGCCGCAAATCGAGTACGGGTCGGGAAAGTCGGGAACGACCAACAAGTTTGCGCTGTCCAGCACATACTGGGTCAAACTCTTGACCGCCTTTCCGATGATTTTCACGCCCACCGCCGCATTGTCCAAAAACCGTTTGGACACTTGGGTTTGGTTGAGGACGAGAATGCACGGAACTTTTTTGAACTTGGCGGCAATGACTCCCGCAAAATAGCTGTCGCTGACGACCAAGTCCGGCTTTTCGTTGGAAATCACTTGCACGATTTTGGGAAAAGTCAACACGTGGCTCCCGTTGAGCGTGGCTTTGATGCTTTCTCCGATATCGATTGCTCCCATTTTTCCGACCAACGTGAGTTCGGCGGGGATGGAAACGGTTTCAAACCCTTTCTTTTCCAAAACCGCTTTCGAATATCCGTACGCGCCGATTTTGACTTTCCACTTTTTGTTTTTCAACGCTTGGGCGAGCGCGCCCGAGCGCGTCGTGTGTCCCAACCCTTCTCCGCAGACGAAAAATAGCACTTTCATGCCATGCATGGGATTGCAAGCCTTTTAAAGGAATAATGGCGTTCAAAGAATGCAGTTTCGCTTTTGTGAATAGAGGAGTTGGTCGAATGTCAAAATTTGAAGTTCCCCCGTTGTCGTATGCCTACAATGCGTTAGAGCCATACATCGACGAGCAAACAATGAAAATCCACCACGACAAGCACCACCAAGCGTACGTGGACAAATTGAACGCCGCGTTGGACGGAAACACGGAATGGCGTAACAAGGGCATTGAAGACATTTTGAAAAACGTGAACTCTGTTCCCGAAAACATTCGAACTGCCGTGCGCAACCACGGCGGAGGACACTACAACCATTCTTTGTTCTGGCAGATGATGGCGCCCAAGGCGGGCGGAAAGCCTTCCGGAGACTTGGGAAAAACCATCGACAAGGACTTCGGCTCTTTTGAAGAATTTAAAAAACAGTTTTCCGCTGCCGCCGTGAACCGTTTTGGTTCTGGCTGGGCCTGGTTGGCTTTCAACGACGGAAAACTCGAAGTTGTTTCCACCGCGAACCAGGACAATCCCCTGAGCGAAGGAAAAGTTCCGTTGCTGGGCATCGATGTCTGGGAACATAGTTATTACTTGAAATACCAGAACCGCCGCGCCGAGTACGTGGAAGCGTTCTACAATGTTGTCAATTGGAAAAAAGTCGACGAACTCTATCAACACGCGAAAAAGTAGTCACTCTTTTTCGAGCACGATGGTCGCGCCGGCCAAAAACCTTCCGTGAACATAGGGAACCATGGTGCCATAGACAGTCACTTTGCACTTTTCGAAGTGGTCGAGGTTGGCCAAATTGACCACAAACTCGACGTCGTCGTGCGTTGTTTCTCCCAGACAAATCAGACTGTCGTGCCGATCTTCTTGCAATCGCACGCTCAACACCGCCACCCCGCCTTCTGCAAGACACTCGGCCAGCTTTTTCAGCATTTCTTCGCAGTGGCCAATCTCGTGCAAGGAGCGAAAGGAAACAATAATGTCCTGCTTGTGGGGAAGGAAAGCGGAAAAAGCGTCTTCGTGAACGAACTCGTCCACGCCTTGCATTTTTCCCGGCTTGACCAAGTCTACGCCGCACGTGTGCACGCGGTCTTTGAATTTGGCCTTCAACTCTTTCAACGCGTTCGCCTCTCCGCAGCCGATATCCATCACGAAAACGAGCGGGTGTTCTTTCAATCGTTCTTGGACGAGTTTTTCGAGGGTGAGGGACGGAGAAACGTTGTGCAAAAAAAAGTTGTACTTTTCCAACGAGTGTGTTCGGTCTCCGATGCCGAGCGTATAGCGCAGTTCGTATGGCTCAACTTTTGGTCGCATACGCGAACGTGTCGAAAAAGCCTTAAATAGTTGAACCACGTGCTCGAATGCATGCATTGTTGGCATACCCTTGCAACCTCAATCGTGTTGGCATTGCTCGTGCTGGGCTGCGTTCAGAATGCGCCCGAAGCCGTTTCGAACTCTTCGGAGCCTTTGGAAGCAGGCGCAGACGAAAATGTCGAATCGGCCAATGTTGGCCCATTTGACTCAACTCCGACCGAACAAGACAACGCCCAGATTGTTTCCCGCCAAGAATTTCGAAAGTCTCCCGAGATTCCCACGCTTGCCGAAAGGCAAACCCTTCCCGATTGTGAGGGAGTAATATTTTCCGTGCTTCCCGTGGATTTGAAAGAAGTGGACTCCATTACACCTTTGGGAAACCTTGGGCCTCCCGGTCATACATTTCCCACCGAGCACGTTTTTTTCCACTTCAACTCGGGTGACGCGAGCACAGAATTGTTTTCCTTGCACGCTCCGGCAGACGTGTACATTACCAGCATCAGCGGCGGAAGCGGTTTGACGCAAGACCCTTTCGATTATACCATCTACTTTGCTCTTTGCAAGGACGTAATCGGCTATTACAACCACGTCAAAGAACTTTCTCCCGCTTTGGAAAAAGTCAAGTCTTCCGGAACTTGCCAAAAAAATCCCGGAACCTCTTACGAGTATTGCGAGAACAAGTTGGATTTGGTGAAAGCGGGCGCGGAGATGGGAAAAGTGGGAAGGTTGCAAGGAAACTTCGACTTTGGCTTGGTCGATTTGAGAATACAAAACCAGTTCGCCAAGCCCGAACGCTACGGAATTCGCTCCTTGCACATTCAATGTCCTTTCGACTACTATGGCGACGAGTTGAAGCAAGTCTTTTTCGCCAAAATCGAGCGCAATGACGCGAACCAGTGCGGCACCGTTGCCCAAGACGTTCCGGGAACGTTGCAAGGAAATTGGTTCTTCCAAGACGCGCGCGCGGATTCTGGAAGCGATTGGGACAAGTACTTGGCGTTCGTGTACGACAACCTCGACCCAAGCCTTCAAGTGGTTTCCATTGGTGGAACATTCACAAGCGCGGGCACGTGGACGTTTTCGCCATCCGACAACGGCACTGTCAATCGGAGTTTTTCCCAAGTCGTTCCGGACGGGAAAACCTACTGCTTTGAAGGCACGGGCCAGTCTGGAATCATTGTCGTCCAAATGGTCGGAGCAACCGAGTTGAAAATCGAGCGCCAGAACGGAAGCTGTTCAAGCACAATGTCGTTCCAAAAACCCTACTCTTACACTCGCTGACGAGAAAATTATCAATGGTAAGAAGGCTTGACCATTTCAATACTCTACACGCTACTCATCGTTATGCTAGTCTATTTCAGTATTCTGCAATTTCCGACCGAATACTTGAAATATTTCCGATAATTTCAGGCGCTGTACAAACTCACAAAAATTTCGCCGAACAATCTAGAGTTCACCATACTTTTTTCACGATTTGATATGTTTGTTGCCAGAGAGGGAAATGGCGGGTTTTTGTTTTTATATGAAACAGTTGGTTTTAAAAAGAATGAAAACAATATATCTCTGATTTTTTATGGTTCGAAAGGTTTTGAAAAAGCAGAGCAATGTTCGCTTGTTGAAGTTGGGTCAACGATTGGGAGGAGTTCAAGAATCTGTTCTTCTAGAATCTGGAAGATTTTTGCGGGATGGAGCCACAATTTCTAGAGAAGGGCGATTGAAGCCTACTGCAAGGCAAATTAAACAAATTTATGAATCTTTTAAAAGGTTAGAACGACAAAAAACTAATTTGTTTTCAAAAATTGGCGCTTTGAGTTATGCTGTTGAATTAGATAAAGCTGGCAGGCACTGGGCTGCAGGAAGAATTCGTGCCCTTGCTATAAGATTACAGTTTTCAAAAACGCCAAAACAAAAACTATATTTACATTTAGACTATTTATAATTCCCCGTTTTCTTGTTTTTCTGTTCTTTCTTTGAGCCGTTGCCACTTCTCGTATTGTTCCAAGATATAGAGGAACGGTTTGGAGCGTTTACCCTCTATTTGGCGAAAATCGTTTGTAGAGGGTAAGTTAGGCTTAGAATTGCAGTGTTTTTTATCAGCCTAGCTATTTGTTTGTTTTACTGTTTTCTTTTACTATTTTTTCGATTGCTTGGAGGAAACCGTTTGCCATTTTGATGGCAGTATCTGCATTCGATTCCTGCGCTTCTGTGTTTCTTTCTAGTCCGTACATCAGGTCGTGGCGTTGGAGGCGCAGGGAGTTGAGTTCGCTTAAGTATTTTCGTTCGATTTTGTTGGAGTATTTTTCGTTGACGTAGACGTAGATGGCGAAGTGGCTTCTTTCTTTGAAGCCGTCTTTAAACAATAAAGAGCGTGCGGAGTGAAACATGGATGCATAAGCGCTGATGATGGAGCTTTCGAATAGTTTGTTGTCGAATTCGGTTTCAGCCAAGTCCAATTTGTGTTTGGCCATTTCGATTGAAGAAAACGCTTTTTTTGAATCGGGCACGGTTTTCGCCAAAAGCCCTTGTTCTAGGCATTCTTCTACGTTCATAAAACCACTGGCCTTTCTCCGAACAATACAATAGAGTCGTAGATGACGTTTTCGTAAAAAACCTTGTCTTTTACGGCTTTATTTTTCCAATCGTCTAGGGAAAGTATTGAAAGGTTGACTTCTTTTGCCATCTTGTTCGAAAATTCCAAATCGGTTTTTGTTTTTTGGTGTGCCACGACCAGCAAGTCGATGTCGCTTTTTTCGTCATTGGTTCCCTTGGAAAAACTTCCATACAATAGAACCGAATTTACGTGTGGAATTTTTTTGGTTATTTCTTCCAAAATTTTGGAGTCTGTAATTTTATCCAGATTGAACAATATTTTCCACTGGCGGCACAATGGACTTTCCAAATTTGCCTTGTATTGGTAGGTTTTTCCGATAGTTTTGAGGGAAGCGATTCCTTTGTTGCGCATGTAATCCAAAGAAACGCGTGCTGCTCCGGGACTCAATCCTGCTTCTTTTGCCAAGTCGCGAACGGAAAAGCTTTTCATCGGTTTTGAGAGTACAAAACGAATCGCCTTGATCAATGCATATTTTTCCAGCATAACAATACAAAACACAATCGCATATTTAAATATAACGATTGAAGTTGAAATTACAATATAAAATACACATGTTCACTGTAATGAACAGAAGACAAGTTTCGCTATTTGGTGAAACTTTCACTTTTTAGCGAAATCTTACCTGTTCTGGCAGGACGAATCTCCCGCACACAAAAACCCCAAAACGCGTTAAAACGCCAGCTAGGACGGCTTTACTCAGTGTTTAGACTGATTAGGATTTCGCCGAACCATTCGTCTTGCCACGCGTTGACCTTTCCTTTATTGGTGAGAAACAACAGCGCGATGAAATAGTCCACGACTTTGGGGGTTGCTTTTCCGAGTGCGATAGTGGAAAAGCGGCACAGTCCGGTGTCGTCGGAATGGTTGGCCACCAATTGCAATACTTCTTCTTGCGCGGCTTCGATGTCGAGCGTCGTGGCGGGAATCATGAAGTCCACGCTTTTCAAGCTTTTTCCGAGCAAGTCTTTTCGCTTGCTTTGTTGCAAAATGTTTTCAATGCTCGAAACGAGTTCTTCCAAGCTCACTTTGCCTTCGCGGAGCATGCGCGGCTGGCGCAGTTCTGGAATGTACGCGTCGTACAATCTCTGTTGCCCGTTTTCCAACTGTTGTTCGGCCAGTTCGTCCAATTCTTCGATGCTCGCAATATGGAGCTTCTTCGCCTTGAATTTCAACAAAATCGCCGAAGCGAGAATGGCATTGGCAGGAAGCCGCAAGTTTCCCTGTTCGAGTTGGCGGATTTTGTGCAAGTACTTTTCGGCCAATTCCGAAATGTCGATCGCCCACGGATCCATTTTTTCGCTTTTAATCAAGTCGATTAAGATTCCTTTCCAGTCGGGAACGTGGATTAATTCGACCAAATCGACTGGTTCCGAGAACTCGCTGGCCTCGGATTGGGAGCTTTCTAGCATCATAACGGTCTAAGGTAAAAGCGTCGAGGCTATTTAAATCCTTGCTCTTCGCTTCTCTCGCTGTTTCACGCCAAAAGCTTAAAAGTCCAAAAAACCGTTTTTAGAGCATGGAACGAATTTCGAGCGGGATTCCGGGATTGGACGGCTTGGTTTCGGGAGGCTTTCCCAAAGGCGCAAGCGTGCTCGTTTCGGGCGGCACGGGAACGGGAAAAACCCTGTTCGGCTTGCAATTCTTGTACGCGGGAGCCAAAACCGAAAAATCCCCCGGACTGTATGTTACCCTGGAAACCTCTACCACCAATCTTGCGTGGGACATGGAATCCTTCAACTGGGATTTCAAAGCATTGCAAGACTTGGAATTGTTGAAAATTTATCGCATGAAATTTTCCGCCGAATCCGTGGATGATTTTGAACGCGAAGTCCAAACCCAGTTGGAAGTAGTGGCGCGTACTGTGAAAGAACTTGGCATCCAACGACTTGTGTTGGATTCGACTACAGCCTTTTCTGCCTTCGTGCAAGAAAAAGGGAGACTACGTTACTTGTTGTTCGAATTGTCGAGCGCGTTGAAAGACACTGGGGCAACGACCATACTCACAGCCGAAACCGGCGGACAGCGCGACCAGTACAGCGCGTATGGCGTGGAAGAATTCGTCGCCGACGGAATAATCGCGTTGTACTTCACTCCGCCCAACCGCTCGCTGTTCGTGCGCAAAATGCGCGGAACTTCCCACAGCAAAAAAGTGCACCCGTTGGAAATCGGAGCGAAAGGAGTAGAAGTGAAAGCCAACGACGAAGTGTTGTGGGAAGCGTTGAACAAATAAGGCCATTGCGTAGGCCTCGTCCGCGTGCCATCTGCGATGGCACTTCCTCGCCGTTGCTCGGTCCTACTTCCTCGTTTCGCTCGGTTGTTTTAAACCGTTTCTGGTTCCTTCTTTTTTATGCCCGACATTTCCAAAATCCTGCGTCTGATTCGCGGCCACGTGCGCGGCGGAACCATGCTGTCGGACATCGCCTCGTGGCGGGATCCCTTCCAAGTGTTGATTGCGACCGTTCTTTCGGCGAGAACGAAGGACGAGAACACGGCCAAAGTCGCCAAAAAATTATTTGCCAAATATGGCACTCCGCAAAAACTGTCGGACGCGCCGTTGAAGGAAGTAAAGAAACTCATTTTTTCCATCGGGTTTTACAATGTGAAAGCCGTCCGCATCAAAAGCATCGCGAAGGAAATTCTTCAGCGTTTTGGAGGAAAGACGCCGGATAACATGGAAGACTTGGTTTCTTTGCACGGTGTGGGAAGAAAGACCGCCTCGTGCGTGTTGGTGTACGCGTTTCGAAAGCCAGCCATTCCCGTCGACGTTCATGTTAACCGCATTTCCAATCGCCTGGGAATTGTAAAAACCAAAACGCCCGAACAAACCGAAGCCGCGTTGATGAAATTGGTTCCGAAACAAAACTGGATCGAAGTGAACGAGTTGTTCGTCAAATTCGGCCAGCAGACGTGCCTGCCCCGAAACCCGAAATGCGCGGGATGTCCGTTGCGAAAGCGGTGCGCGTATTACAATTCAGTATTTCTTCTTTCGCACCGCAACTAGCGAGCGTTTTTGCACGATTTCGGCTTTTCCGCGCGCGTCGACTTTTTCGAGCAATCCAAGGGCTTCGTAGTAGTGCAACACCGGCCTCGTATTCTGCTCAAACTCGTTCCACCGCTCGCGAATCGCTTTCGGAAAATCGTCCTCTCGTTGGTACAATTCGCTGCCGTCAATGTCGCAGATTCCGTTCCGCTTGGGTTTCATGGTGTGGATGTGGTACACGTGTCCGGCTTTTCGGCAAATCCGTCGCCCCGTCATGCGCCCGCGTAATATTTTGTCGGGCGCATGCAATTCCAAAACCTTGTCAATGTCCAGCGCGCCGTGCAAGAGTTTCACCTGCTCCAAATCGCGGGGAAACCCGTCCAGAATCCAACCTTTTTTGCAATCTTTTTGTTTCAAGCGTGAAAATACGATTTCCATGGCTTGTTGGGCGGAAACCAGTTTTCCCGAATTGATGCGCCGAGCGAGTTTGGAATCTTTTTTCGCTTTTTGGCGGAGTAATTGTCCGACTGAAATGGCCGGCACGTTCATTTTTTTGGCCAAGAAAGAGGCGACGGTTCCTTTGCCCGAACCTTGCTTGCCGAGGAGGATGAGGTTCACGATAATTCCTTTCCCAATTGAATATTTCCGTGCTTGTCGATTTCGATGGCGCGATACTTGGCCAGCAATCTCATTCTTCGTCCTTGCGCGGCCATGTTTCCGTTTCCGACGATGTAATTGTACACCGATGTACTGATATCATGCCCTTTCGCGTTCTGGGATTTGAGCAGTTTCATTTTTTGGACAAATTCTAATGTTTGCTTTCGGATGCTTTTTTCGGGAATGTTTTGCTGTTGTTTGCACGCTTTACTTTCTTCGAAAATTTTTTGGCGTTCCAACAAGGCGGCTGAAAGCTGGGTTTGTGTATTGACATGTTCTTTGACGAGTTGTGGGCGAATTTTTGGAGGAAGGTTCGCCGTATTGAGTTTTTTTGTCAAATAGTTCATTTGCTTTTTCAAGGTTCGAATGGCAAGCTTTTTCATGGTCTATTTCACCTTCACATCAAGCGCAATTTCGACCGTGTCCTTCGCATATTGTGTCACAATTCTGCAATTCAATAAACTAACCTTCTTTTTCCCCTTTTTGGCGGCGCGGACGACTTCCTTCAACGCCTGTTCAAAGGCATGGGGCTCTTTCTGAAAAGAATAGTAGTGGATGATGGCGCCTTTTTTGGAATACTTGAACGCGAGGAGCAAGTACTTTTTGGCCGTGGTGGGAGAAGGCATCACAATACGGTCGAATGTTTCTCCTAACAAGGGAACGGTTTTTCGCACATTCCCCTTCAAGGAAACGACTTTGTCTCCGACTTTGTTCCATCGCACGTTCTCTTCCAAGTCTTCGACTGCGTGCGGATTCCACTCGAACGCAAACACTTTGGAAGGCGACGCGTGTTTCGCCGCCAAAATCGCGTAGGGTCCAACGCCGGCGAAGAATACGGCCACTTTCTCCCCTTTTCGGATTTGTTGTACGACACGCTGTCTTTCCGTGGAGAGGCGGGGCGAAAAGTAGGACTTTCCCAGCGAGAAGTGGAACGTGCAATCCCATTCCGTGTGCGAAACGTGTTCCATTTTTTTTCCCGCGAGCCATTTCAATTTTTGCGTGCGAAACTTTCCTTCTCTCCGCGCTTTCAAGTAAACGGATTCCAAATAGGGATGCAATTTTAGCAGGGTTTGGGCGATTTTTTTCGCCTTTCGTTTGAGTTTCGGATGAACGTCCAAAATCGCTGTCTTTCCGAGAACGTCGTACGCGTTGGGCGCGAAGGCGAGCTCTTTTTTGGAAAGAACTTTCTCCAAAGCCTGCTTGAGTTTCATGCTCGTATTAAATGCTTTCTCGCTTTAAAGCCTTTCATGGCCGGTTTCGTGCAAACGTTTTTCATCGATCCCATCACACAATATGGCGGCTACAACATGGTCAACACGATTGTCTACTTGGCTATTTTGGTAGTGGCCGCGTTCGTGATTTTTCGTTTGCTCGAAAAAAAAGTGAAATTCGACTTCACGTTCGCACTCGCCGTGCTGCCGTTCGTTTTGTTTGGAAGTGCGGCGCGCGTGTTGGAAGACTTGCGCGTTTTTCCGCGCTCGGCCAATCCATTGGAAGCTGGGTTTTACACGATCACTCCCGGAATCTACATTGCAGTCGGAATTTTCACCATTCTTGCGCTCTTGGTTTCTCTTTGGCTCGAAAAAAGATTCCAAGTCCCTTTTTGGAAACCGTTTGCCGCTATTGGATTGCTTGCGGCCGCGCCTTTTTTCGCTTACGATTTGTCCCGCTTGCAAGTCCTGCAAGGGTTTGCCGAAGTTATAGTGCTCGCTGTCGTCCTTTCGGCCATTGTTTGGCTGGCAATGAAACATTGGAAGCCTTTGTTTGGAAAGGAAAAATTGAACTTGCTTGCCATTTGCGGCCAAGCGTTGGACGGCAGTGCCACTTTCGTTGCCACGCAATTCTATTCGTGCGGCGAACAGCACGTGGTTTCGAACATCGTGCTCCAGTACGCGCCTTGGCTGTTTCCCGTCCTCAAAGTGTTGTTGATTGCGGCCGTTGTGTACTTGCTGGACGAAGAAGTGAAGAACGAAAACGCGCGCGGCTACATCAAAGTCGTGTTGATCATTTTAGGCTTTGCTCCGGGATTGAGGGACTTGTTGACGCTCGCTGTTGGGACGTGCTCGTGATTCATCTTCGAGGCTCGTCCATCACGTTCAATCGTTGGAGAACTTCTCGAACGCGTTCTTGGACGATTTTTTGGGAATCGCTCTTGAGCACGCTTTCCACGGCTTCTCGAGTTTTTCTCGCCCGTTCAGAGATTCCAGGTTCGGCCATGGCCTCTTTCAATTTCCATTCCAAGACGATATAATGCAGGCCGTGGTTGTACAATTCCTTTTGAACTCTTTCGTCCCTGATGTCGGGAATTCCCCTCTTCTTCAAATGCGCGAGCACTCCGGAATAGGAAATTTTGGGATTGGAAGGGGATTGCATGCTTCGCAGAATGCCCTTCACCGCTTTTTTGTAATCCACTGGCCTTTTGGGACCCATTTCTGGAATAGGTTCTTTTGGTATTTATTCATTTTGTTCCACGTTTTGACGAGAGGGAAATGGAATGTTCTACTTGGTCGGTTTGGGCTTGAAGTCCGAGCATTTGACGTTGGAAGCGTTGAACGCGTTGAAAAAGTGCGCGCACGTGTACGTGGACGCGTTTACGAGCGTTTATGCGGATGGAAGCATCAAGCTCTTGGAAGGCTTGTTGGACACGAAAGTCGAATTGTTGGGAAGGAAAAAAGTGGAAGAGCAATTCTCCGCCCCTTTGGAGCGTTGCAAAAAGGAAGACATTGCCTTGTGCGTTTTCGGAGCGCCTTTGTTCGCCACGACGCACGTGCAACTCTTGCTCGACGCGCGGGAAAAAGGTGTCGAATACCGTGTCTTGCAAGGAATTTCCGTACAGTCGTGCTTGCCCGAATTGGGATTGGACGCGTACAAGTTCGGAAGAGTTTTGACAATCGTCTCTCCAAAGTCGGACTATGCTCCGGAAAGTTTTTTCGACCTTTTGGAAGCCAATGAAAGGGTGGGATTGCACTCTTTGTGCTTGCTCGACTTGGATTTGGAACAAAAACAGTTGATGTCGGTTCAAGAGGCTGTGAACGTGTTGGAAGAGATTGCCCGAAAGCGGGGCAAACTGGAGTGGTTCAAAGAATTGAATGCAGTTGGAGTCGGAGGAATGGGAACGAAAAACCAAGAGGCTGTTTTTGGACGCCTTTTCGGGTTGAAAAAAGCGAAGCTGAAAGCCTTTCCTCAATCGTTGGTTGTGTTGGGTCGACTTTCTGAAAAAGAGTGCGAAGCGTTGAAAGCGTTTGGGGTGGAAAAATGACAGAATTGGAAAAAGAATTGCATTCTAGAGTGACAAAATACCGTGCATTGACGAAGCGTGCTCTCAAAAAAGCGTCGATTGCCGTTCCAAAGGGCTCGGCATTGTACCTGATTGCGTTGGACTTTCGAACCATGTGCGAAAATTATGTGAAAGACGCCGAGCATTTCGAAGCGAAAGGCGAACTGATTCTCGCATTGGCCGCGCTTTCGTACGCGCACGCGTGGTTGGACGCGGGCGCGCGTTTGGGACTGTTTGACGTCAAGCTGGATTCCAAACTCTTCACTCTTTTCTCTTGACTGATTCAAACCTAAACGTATTTATAGGATGAAATCCTTTACTTCAACTGTTTTACTTCGAATATTTCAACCTCCCAAAGGTGTATGCCGTTGTTTGGATTCAATTTGTCGATGCCGAGCAGAGAGAGACAAGAAGACCGTTCTCGCATTGTGGATATTTTGCAAAAAAAGTCTTCCGCTTCGAACAAGCTGGAACAAATCCAGGAAATCTGCATCGACGTTGCCATGGAAGTCGCGCGCAACGGAAAAGGTTGTTTGATTGTCGTCGGAGACACGGATTCTTACAACACTCACTTTCCCAATTTTTTCGAAAAATCCAAAACCACGATATTCGACGACGGCATGCAAAAAGTGCTGGTCAAATTGGCAGAAATCGACGGCGCAATTGTCGTTGATTCCAAAGGTCGCGTCAAAGCGTACGGTGCGCGTGTAACGCGGCAATCCACGCATTTGGGTTCGGGCACCCGGCACGCTGCCGGAAAAGGCGTTTCCGAAGAGAAAGGAATTGTTTCAGTTTTGGCCTCTGAAGAAGACAAGATGATCAAAATCTTCAAAGACGGCAATCAGCTTGTAGAAATCAACCCGTTTACAAAAGGCGTGGATTCTCACGTTTCGAAAGTCGTTGGCTTCATCAATTCTCCCGAAGGCGCAATGGCTACCGGAGCGGCCATGGCCATCCCTTTTTTGGGCATTCCCGGCGTGATCGTGTTCGCCGGCTCGTACTATGTGGCGCGGAACCTGTTCAAATTTGCCGGCAAACCAAAAGCCTAAAACGACCGTTCCGCCGGTCGGTCACGGTGTACGACCTACGCTTCGCTTCGGTCCTACTGGCGGAATACAAAGCCTAAAATATCCGTTCCTCTTCTAGCATAGCATGGGATTGTACGACGATTCTGAAACCCCCAAACTTTCGATTGGGTGGGACAAGCTCGCCAAGCCAGTGGCCATTGTGATTGCCATTTTAGTGGTTGGAGCGCTTTTTTATTTCGCTTCCCAGTCCTTGCTCCAGCCCAAACCTTTGGAAATCATTCTCTCTCCCAATTCCAACCCTTGGAATCCCAGTATTGAAAAGCAAGCGTCTTTCCAAGTCAAGGTTTCTAACATAACCCAACAAGAAGCGCTCGGATACACTTTGGCGGTTTCTCCCAAAGCGTCCAATGTATTGCAAGTCTTGCCCTCTTCGTACACGCGAACCGATACGCTTGCAGTGGGAGATTCACGCTTGGAACAATTTTCCTTCAAAGCCTTAAACCCAAATGTTCGCCCAGTAGCGGGAAATTATACAATCGACGTTTCGTTGGAAATGAATGGCCAGACTTTCACCAAAGAATTTGTTTTGCAAATTTTGCCGTGATTATTGCAGCGCGATTTTTTCCTTGCGCGTTTGGACGACTTCTTCCCCTTTTAAAGTTCGAACCCTCACTTCTTGAATGCCTTTCAACTGCAACGCCCAGCGCACGAGCTTGTCGTACGGAGTTTCTGGAAGCGAAGAATAATTCTTGTCCAAGGTTCCATTTTCGGGAGAAAATTGCTGCAATACATATCGCTTGCCACCGTGCAGTGCGCGTGCAATGGCTTGAATGTCGTTAAAAGAGTGCAGGCGCGGAACTACAGTGGTGCGGAACTCGTAGTCCAATTCCGAGTGCTTGAGCAGTTGAATGCTTTGAGAAATTTCGTACAAGTCGGCTCGTGCTCCAATTGTTTTGAAATACGCGTAATCGTTCAACTTGTTTTTCACGTCCAACGCAATATAATCGACTAGCTCTTCTTCGAGCAAGTACGACAACAAATCAGAATCGCTGCCGTTCGTGTCGAGTTTGACTGGCATGTCTTCGGCTTGGAGTTCGTCGCAAAATTCGGCTAACGCTTCGCCTTGCAACAACGGTTCTCCTCCCGTGATGACTACTCCCTCCACTCCCGGCTCTTCGAAAATGGCTTGGAATACTTTTTCCAAGTCCATGCGGGGTAAAATTTCGGAATTTTTGACCAGGGCGTGTGCGTTGCAGAAATGGCATTCGAAATTGCAGCCGGGAACGAACACGACTGTCGCGTTCTTTCCAGGCCATGCCGTGTGGCTCTTGCTAATCAGTGCGGAAATTTCCACTCTACCACTCTCTAGCCTGCAAAGAAACTAAAAAACTTTAAATAGGCGATTGTTTGGCGGAATGGGCGCAAAAATTGCGGAAATCTCCTGAAAAATGCGGGTTTGGAAATTTTTTCGCGCGAAAACTTTCGAAATTCAGTCCCACTGCAGGTTTCCGCCGGTCTTGTATTCTGTGACTCTGGTTTCGAAAAAGTTTTTTTCCTTTCTCAAATCAACCACTTCGGAAAGCCATGGAAAGGGGTTTTTCGAACCGTACTCTTGGGGCAAGTTGATGCGTTCGAGTCTTCTATCGGCCGTGTATTGCAAGTATTCTCGAATGATTTCCGCGTTCATTCCCATGATTCCGCGGGGAAGGCAGTCTTTGGCGTAATTGCATTCCAGTTCCACGCCCTTTTTCACGTTTTCGACAATGTCGTTCTTGAATTCGGACGTCCAAATTTCGGGGTTTTCGGAAACAATGGCGTTGATCAAGTCAGAACCGAATGCCAAGTGGACAGATTCGTCGCGCAAAATGTACTGGAATTGTTCTCCCACTCCGATCATTTTGTTGTTGCGCAAAAAATTCAACATCATGGCAAATCCTGCATAGAAAAAAATCCCTTCCATGATGACATAGTATCCCACCAAATCGTGCACGAATGCTTGGATATTTTTCGTTCCTTGCGTTGAAAAAGTCGGGTCGAAAATGTTTTTCGTCATGTCGACGACAAAATCGTCTTTTTCTTGGATGGAAGGAACATCGTGGTACATGTTGTACACGTACTCCGAATCCAATCCGAGCGACTCGCAACAGTAGATGAACGTTTCCGTGTGAATGGCTTCTTCAAACGCTTGGCGGAGCAAATATTGTCTGCACTCTGGATTGGTCACGTGGCGATAGAGTGCGAGTACAATGTTGTTCGCCGTCAAGCTTTCGGCCGTGCTGAAAAACCCCAAATTGTACAACACCATTCTTCGTTCGTCTTCGGCCAATTCTTTGGGCTTTTTCCACAATTCGACATCGCTTTGCATGGCCACTTCTTGCGGCGTCCAGTTGTTGGCCACTCCGGTTTGATAATATTGGCGCGCCCACGCGTAGTGGATGGGGAGAATTTTATTGGGGTCAGTGCCCGAAGCGTTGATGATTCTCTTTTCCATACGCATTCACTGGCACGCTTCGCACGTCGGATCGTCCAACAGGCACGCTTTCACTTCGGAAACGGTTTCGCCCGAACCCGCGACAATGGTTTGTGCAATTTTTGGAGCGGAAGGAGATTCAACAACCACATTTTTTTGTTGTTGCAGTCCGACCGTGCTCTTTTCGATGCTGCTCGCTCCGAGCGTGCGCAAGTAGTATGTGGTCTTCAACCCTTTTTTCCACGCGTACAAGTAAATGTCGCTCAAGCGCTTTCCCGAAGTGGTCGAAGTAAAAATGTTCAAACTTTGCGACTGGTCGATCCATTTTCCGCGCGCGGCAGCCGCCTTGACCAACCATTCGGCGTCGATTTCGAAGGTTTCTTTGTACTTGTTTTTCAACGCGCTTGGAATCATCGAAATATTTTGCAAGTTTCCGTCGTGCGCTTTCACCAGCTCCAACATGGTCTGGTTCCAGAGTCCGAGCTCTTTCAAGTCTTCCACCAGGTAATGGTTGACGACCGTGAATTCGCCCGACATGTTGCTTTTCACGTAAATGTTCTTGTAAATGGGCTCGATGCTGGGAAAACATCCGGCGATGTTAGCAATGGTGGCGGTTGGCGCAATCGCCAAACAATTGGAATTGCGCATTCCGCATTGTTTCACTGACTCGCGCACTTTGTTCCAGTCCAAGCGCGCGGTGCGTGGAATTTCTATCGGCACTCCGCGCTCTTTTTCGAGCAAGTCTAGGGAATCAAGAGGAAAAATGTTGCGGTCCCATTTGCTTCCGTTGTAGGATTCATACTTGCCTCTTTCTTTGGCGAGTTCGGACGAGGCGAGAATGGAATAATAGCCAATAATTTCCATGCTTTCGTCCGCCAATTCGACCATTTCGTCAGAATCAAAGTTTACATTCATGGCATACAATGCGTCTTGAAATCCCATGACTCCCAATCCAATGGGTCGATGGCGCATGTTTGAGGTTTTTGTTTCGGGAATGGGATAAAAGTTGATGTCGATGACATTGTCCAGCATGCGTACGGCAGTTTTTACTGTATCGCGCAACAGGGCTTCGTTCCATTTTCCGTTCAACACGTGTTTGGAAAGGTTGACGCTTCCCAAGTTGCAGACGGCAATTTCTTCGCGCGACGTGTTGAGCGTGATTTCCGTGCACAAGTTTGAAGAGTGCACGACTCCCACATGATCTTGGGGCGAGCGGATGTTGCACGGGTCTTTGAACACAATCCACGGGTGGCCGGTTTCGTACAACGAAGTCAACATTTTTTTCCACAAGTCTTTGGCACGCAAAGTTTTGTGCAATTTAATTTCTCCGCGCCTGGCCATTTCTTCATACTTGCAATACTTTTCTTCGAACGCTTTTCCGTACAAATGATGCAGTTCGGGAACTTCGTTGGGAGAAAACAAGGTCCATTCGCCATCGTCTTGCACGCGCTTCATGAACAAGTCCGGAATCCAGTTCGCCGTGTTCATGTCGTGCGTTCTCCTACGCTCGTCTCCCGTGTTTTTTCTCAAATCCAAAAAGTCTTCGATTTCAAAATGCCACGTTTCTAGGTAGGCACAAGTGGCTCCTCTTCGTTTTCCCGAACGGTTGATAGCAATCGTTGTATCGTTGGCCACGCGCAAAAAGGGAACTACGCCTTGCATTTCCACTCCCGAACTTTGGACAATGCTTCCGGCCGCGCGCACGTTCGTCCAATCGTTTCCCAATCCCGCCGACCATTTGGACAGCATAGCGTTGTTGGCAAACGTCTTGAACACGTGCTCGAGATCGTCTTCGACTGTCGTGAGAAAGCACGAACTCAATTGGGGAAATCGGGTCGCGGTATTCAACAAGGTGGGCGTGGAAGGCACATAGCGCAACGCGCTCATGACTTCGTAGAATTCGACCGCCCGTTCTTCTTTCGCTTCTTCTTTCGACGCGAGTCCCATGGCCACGCGCATCCAAAACATCTGCGGCGCTTCGAGCCTTCGCGCCCGTTCTCTATCCACTAAAAAATAACGGTCGTACAAGGTTTGCAATCCCCGGTACCCCAACAACAAGTCGCGTTCGATGACGATTTTTTCCGACAGTTTTTCCAAGTCGAAGTCGAGCATTTCTTTCGCCAGCAATCCCACTTCGACCTCGCGCTGAACGTTTTGCACGAACGCACTGCGATAGGCTTTTTCCAGTTCTTCTTCCGAGTGCCCGCCGCGAAACGCTTCTTGGTACAGGTTGGCCAAAAACAAACGGGCGGTAATCGATTCGAACGCCGGATCGCGTTCGATGTACGATTTGGCTGTATTCACGGTGAGTTGCGAAATCTCTTTGGAAGAAATCCCGTCATACAATCCGGCCTCGCACTGGCGCACAATCTGTTGCACGTCCACCACGCCTTCAAACCCTTTGCACGCTTGGGCGAAAGAGTGCACGAGCTTGGCGTGCGAAAACGTCTGCTTGCTGCCGTCGCGCTTGGTCACGGACAATTTTCCCTGGTCAATCCTGTCCCACAATTCTTTCTGGCGCTCTTGGCGCAGTTCGCGGTGCCTTTCTCTGTACAAAATGTACGCTTTGGCCACGTCGAAAAAACCGTTTTCCATCAGCACGCGTTCGACCAAGTCTTGCACGCCTTCCACTTCGGGAATGGCGTTTCCAAAACGCGTTTCGATATTCTCGACCACATTTTCGGACAACACTTTCGTCTTTTCCAAATCCGCTTTTCCGCGCACGGCTTCGAACGCTTTGGCAATGGCGTGGTCAATCTTGCGCGAGTCGAAAACCGCAATGGTTCCGTTCCGCTTTTTGATATGGTGTAACGCCATTCGCCTCTCCTCCTGACAGTCTTCGCAACAAAAAAGTATTGGTGAGCCTAAAGTAAACGTGCTTTGGCTTTAAAAATTTAGCGCAACTGCCCCCCTCGGACGGATTTTGCAATCCGAACGCGCCGCTTTGCAATCCGAACCTTTCCCGCTTTTTCCGCTTTTCCGGCCGAACTCAATGCACGTGAAACCCTTTTGCGCCTGTCTCCGGCTCCCACGAAACTTCCACGCGCTCGACGTTGGCCGTATTGGGCCCTTTTTCCAATGCTTCGAGAAGCCTTTCGAGTTTTTTCCGTTCCCCTTCCGCCCACACTTCCACGCTCCCATCGCGACAATTCTTCGTCCATCCCGAAAGAAGCAATTGCTCGCAGCACTCCCACACAAAGCCCCGAAAGCCCACGCCAATCACTTTTCCAAACACTTTCGCGTGCAAGGCGGGCATGCAACGAAATTGGAAAGAAAGCCGTTTAAACGATTTCGCGCTCTCATTTGGCATGAAAACGAGAATCGTAGTCGCGACTTCCTTGAACGGTTTTATCGCGCGCTCGAATTTGGACGAGGGCTTTGTTTCTTCGCGCTCGTGGAACGGGTTCGTGAAAGAGTGTAAAAAAGCCGGCAACGTGGTGCAAGGCCGCACCGCGTTCGAAATCGGATTGAAAACGAACGTCTTTCCCTTGCGCGGCGTGCAGATGGTCGTGGTTTCTTCCTCGGCCGAGCGGGGAAAGTACGGGAAAAACGTTTTCATTGCCCGCAGTCCGAAACAGGCGCTTGCGTTCTTGAAACAAAAAAAGTTCAAGACTGCCGTCATCGGCGGCGGCAGTTCAATCTACGCTGAATTCGTACAACAAAATTTGGTGGACGAAATGTTGGTGGATGTTCAACCCGTCCTTTTGGGCGAAGGCATTCCGTTGTTCCAAGAAGCGCGCTTCGAAAAGAAGTTGGACTTGAAGAAAGTCCGAAAATTAGGCAAGGAAGAAGTGCAGTTGTTGTACAAGGTAAAAAAATAGTAAATTTGTACAAGGTTTATTATTTTTCTTCATCATAAACATTGCTTATTGAAATTAGTCTTTCACCACAATAATGTTCCCGCGGCCTTGCTTGATTTTTTTCACTTTCCCTTCCGATTCCAGTTCTGCAACGATTAACGAAACCATCGCCTCGCTGTATTGCGGCAACTTTTCGCGCAGTTCTTTTTGCGTCAATCTTCCCCCGCAATCGCGCAGTTTGGTCAAAACGGTTTTGGCTTTCTCGTCCAAGCGCGCGATTTCGAATTTTTTGGGAGTTTGCAAGTTTTGGCCGTCGAACACTTTGGGCGGAGGCTTTTGATGGTACAAACGATATCCCATTCCGGCGATGATGGCGAGCAAGACTGCGGCGAAAAAATAGTTTTTCCACGCGTCGGAAGCAGAGGGTTGGATTTTTCCGTCGACAGAGTATACTAAAATGTCGTATTCGAAGTTGCCATCGGAAAGGATGGAGACGTTTTGGTCGCCCGCGTATACGATTTGCCCGTCTTTGACATACTTGGCTTGCAAGGTATAGTTTCCGCGAGGCACTTGAAACAAATAGTTCCCGTTTTCGGCCACCACTTGTTGGTTGGGAAAAGAGTTGATGGAGACAATGGCGTTGGGCAGTTTTTCCAGCGAATAGTACTCGTACACCGAACCGTGGATGGTGGCCGCGCTCGCGGAAAGGGAAAACAGCAGCAGTATTGCACCCAACACCCGCGCTTTCATGGAAGTAATAGAGAGCATAAACGCTTAAAAATTCGGCCGAAGGGTTTAGGACGCTTTAGCCGTTCCGATTGGCGGAAAAAGAGAACGAATAGGGCCTTGTTTTCCAAAAACGCGGTATTTTCTCCTTCCGATGCCTTCCCGCAAAGCATGCTTTTATAGTAAAAACCGCGTTGTTTGCTCACACGATTCCATTCTGTATTGAAAGGAGGTGGATGGAAGTGAAGTACAAGCATGCAATGGCGGTTTTCGCCCTGGCCTTGGCCGCGCTGCTCGTTGCGCCTTCCGCGTTTGCGGAGTCCGACGGACCGCGCATCAAGACTTTATTCGTAGTAGGGGCAGGACTGGCCATCAATACCGCCGACGATTCCGACATTCGAAAGCTCGAAATCGCCGTGGGAGAGATTGAACGAATCGACGGCAACGTGTTCGGCCGAGGTCTGATCAAGTTGGACGGGGAAAAGTTCCAACTCGCGCAAGCAAAATTGGACGGAAACGTCGCAACCGCCAATATCGTCAAATTGGACGGCAATACAGTCTCGACCATTGGTTCTTTGTCCTTAACGCGCGTTGAAAAGCCGGGAAAAGACATCTGGAAAGGCCGACTTGACATCAACGGAGAAGGAACTTTCAACATCTACATCATCGGCCACGCGCGCAAGTTCAAGTCCGTGGAACTAGGAGAGGATGCCAAGCGCTACTGCGACCGAAACTCCAGCGACTCGGCATGTCAGAAAATTTCCGACATTCCGTGCGGGGACGCGAACGAAATCCGATGCCGCGAACGCGTCGTCGAATACTGCAAAAACAATCCGAATGCTCCACAATGCAAGTTTCTAGCCCACAGATTGTGCGTCTTAAACCATAATGAAGACAAGGACGTGCGTTGTCGTTTCCTGGCCGGAGACTCGGAAGTTCGGATTGAAATTCGCGAACGTATCGAAAAACACCGCGAAGACATTCGCGACCGCATCGAAGACCGTCGAAAGGACAGAAACGGTTCGGACGAGAACGAGTCCGACGAGTCGGACGACGATTCGAACCAACGCGAGGACGTAAACCTTGACGTCAATGCCGGCGTCAGCGTGGGAGTGTAGGTGAAATCATGAACCGATCGTATGTGGTTTTCGCCTTCGCTCTACTCGCCTTGCTCGTCCTGTTCGGCTGCACTCAACCCGCTCCACCCCAACCGCCAGGAGACAGTGGCTTGGGCGCGCAGGATCTCCTGGCGCAAGAAGCGTCCACTGTCGCGTCCGACTTTTCGGATGCGGACGCGCAAGCCTTGGAAAACGAGTTGTTGCAAGACTTCGGCCAATAGACCGGAGTCTCTTTTTTTTCTTTTTTATTCTTTGCGGTGGAAGAATATTGCATGGAATGGTTCGAAGGCGCTCGCAAGGATTGGAAGTACGTATTGAAAGTCTCTCTCGCCTTTCTCGCCTTTTGGTTGTTACAATTCTTATACCATTTTTTCGCGCTCTCCACTCCGCTCGCCTTGTCTCTACTTCGCGCTTCCGCATTTTCTGGGGCCTCGCTCATCGGCATCGCCCTCATCCTTGGACCTTTAGCGCAATGGTCTCCCACGCACAATTTCGTCGTCCATCGACGCTTGTTCGGAGTGTGGGGGTTTCTGTTTATCGCCTGGCACATGTGGTTGGCAGTTTCATTTTTCTTCGGAGGGAACCCGCAAAACATCTTTTTCGACTTGAATCCCTTTTCCAATCCCGCGCTGTTCGGCGCGTTCAGCTTTTGGTTATTGCTTCCCCTCTTTTTGACGTCCACGGACTGGGCCGTGCAAAAACTCGGTTTTTTCAAATGGAAGAGCATCCACAGGCTCGTCTACCCTGCGTACATTTTCGCGATGCTACACTTTTTGACAATTAATCCACTTGCGTTGCAAAACATTTCTGGCTGGTTGTTGCTGGCCGTCACGTTGGCAGCCATCCTCTTGCAAGTTTCCGCCTTTTTCCGTTTTGTCATTGTCCGGAAAAAATTCGGGTTGAATTTTTGGATCGGCTTGGCCATTATCTTGTTCGGCTTGGCCTTATTTTACGTGGCGTTTTTCGCGCGATAATTAGAGCACGTAACGGTCGACGCACTTTTCCAAAATCTTTTCCAACACTTGTTGGGTTCCAAAATCCAATCCAGACCTTCTTCTAGCAGAATCCTTGTCCGAACCGCGCAAGCGCGAGTCGATGTACAGTCTTACTCCTTGCACGCCCGGCCCTTGCGGAAACGCGGTTCTGTTCGCTTCCAACCGAACGTCCAATCCGACATTGGCGCGGCCTTCGGCAGAAAGTTTGACGATTTTTTCGTCCACAGTCTCCCGCGAAAATTCGAGCACGTCCTTTTTTCCCGGAGAGGGAAAATCTCTTTTTTTGAACAAGTCTCCAAGTCCCATGCTGTACAAAAGGGTTTCTAGAATTAAAATCTTTGGGTTTTTATTCGGCTTTTGGAAGCGGTTCCACGGCCAAAATTGGTTTCTCGCACGCTTTCAAAAATCCCACGAACAACGGGGCAGGCTTTTCCAAGCGCGATTTCAGCTCCGGATGGGATTGAGTGGCGATGAAAAAAGGGTGTGAAGGTAGTTCCACAAATTCGACCAGGGTTCCGTCCGGACTTTTTCCCGAAAATTTCATTCCATGCTGTTCGAGAATTTCATGAAAGGTAGGATTCACTTCAAAACGGTGGCGGTGGCGTTCCAAAACTTCGGTGGCGTTGTATAATTCTTCGACTTTCGACCCTTTTTCTATTTTTGCCGTATACGCCCCCAATCGCATGGTAGCGCCTTTACGGTTGACTTTGCGCTGGTCGGGCAAAATGTCGATCACAGGGTAAGGAGTGAGTTCGTCCATTTCCGTGCTATTGGCCTTTTCGAGTTTGCACTTGTTTCGCGCAAATTCAATGACAGCCAATTGCAATCCCAAACAAAGTCCCAAGAAAGGAATGTCGTGTTCGCGACAGTGTTGGATGATTTGGATTTTTCCTTCCGTTCCCCGGCTTCCGAAACCGCCGGGAACAATGACGCCCGCCACTCCACTCAAAGCCTCTTCCACAGTTTGCAGTCCGTTTTCGATTTCCGTTGTCTCTACCCATTTGATGGTGGAAAGAATTCCCAATTCTGCGCTCGCATGTTTCAAGGCTTCGCGCACGGAAGCGTACGAGTCTGCCAATTCCGTATACTTTCCGCAAATCGCGATAGTGGTTTGCGCGTGGGCTTTTTGCAACCGCTCCACTCTACGCGACCACTCGTTCAAGTTTCCCTCCGCGCGCAACTGCAATCGTTCGCAAATCTGTTCGCGCAGTCCTTCTCGTTCGAAAATGAGGGGAAGTTCGTACACGTTGGACGTGTTTGGATCGGAGATTACATTGGGTGTTTCGACATTGCACAGCCAGGCGATTTTTTTCTTCGTCCACTCTTCCAACAATTTTTCGCTCCTTCCGATGATAATATCTGGCATCAATCCCCTCTCGCGCAAAAACACGACCGATTGTTGGGTGGGTTTGGTTTTTTGCTGTCCGTTCTCGTCAATGCTGGGAACATACGCCAAGTGGACCACACACACGTGGTCGTGTCCTTTTTCGCGTTCCAATTCTCGCACTGCCTCCAAATACCACAAATTCTCCACATCTCCCACAGTTCCCCCGATTTCGATGAGCAACACATCCGCGTCTTCTTTGCGGCCAATTTCTTGCCATCTTCTGCGAATGTCTCCCGTCACGTGTGGAATGACTTGGATGGTTTTGCCCAGAAACTCTCCCTTGCGCTCTTGCTCGATGAGGCCCAAAAAAATCTTTCCCGAAGTCAAGTTCCATTCGAACTTGCAGTCCACGTTCATGAACCGTTCATAGTGTCCGAAGTCCATGTCCACTTCTCCACCGTCGTCCAACACGAACACTTCTCCGTGTTCGACTGGGTTCATGGTTCCCGGATCCACATTCAAATACCCATCGCATTTGACGGGAACCACTTTTAACGGGTTTAACAATTTGCCGATGGAGGCGGATACAATTCCTTTTCCCAATCCCGACATTACGCCGCCAGTTACAACGATATACTTTGTATCCTTCACCGAACCCTTCTCCGAAAAATTGCGACTGGAAAATTAGTCTTCAAATGTATAAATAGGTATGGTTTGAAAGCAAAAGTGCAGAGTTGCGATTCACAACCGGTTCACTCCTGGCCAGATTCGGAATCCGACTAAGTGCGATTTAGTCTTTTCACGCCCTCCGGGACGTGTTCCAATACTTCCCGAATTTTTTTCGCACGTGTCTCGAGCGCGCAGTCAACCATTTCGGATTTCGTTCCAAAAATTTACGGTTTTTTTCCACTACATAGTTCCGCGCGCTTTTCGAAATCTCTTTCGCGGCGTACGCTTTTTTCGGGTCCAAGAATCGCTTTCGCCACATCATTTTTCGCGACTTGCTGGCATCCTCGTTGATGCGGAACTGGATTTCCGGAAACAGCGTGTCCATCTTTTTCGCGATTACTCTTTCAATCAGGTGCGCAGCGCCGGTTTTTTCCAATAGGGTGTTTGCCGAAACCTGTCCGGCACGGAATAATTGTAGCCGGTTGAATGGATGGAATACAGAGAGTGTGATGTGGTTTCCTTGAAAAATGTCTTTCTCGTACAAGGCGGTGATGTTTCCCGCGACGATATGGCGGTTCGAATGGAATGATTCGTGGAGTGCGGGAAAGGTCATGAGGGTTTGAGCGGCCTTTTGAATGGAGGGAGTGGACACGAAAATTCCTTTTTTCTTGTACGGCGACAGGACGATGTCGAAACGGTATAACGGAAACTGTTCGAGGGTCGGAACAATGTAGATTCCCCAAACCATGTCAGAATGAAAAGCAGTTCCGCTATAAAACCGTTCACTTTTTCGGCCGACGGACTTTCTTTTTCACGGGTTCGAGCACGATTTCGTCCACGTGTTCGAAGAATCCGGAAACGGCATCGTCCACTTCCACCACTCCTTTCTTGGCAAAGTCAAACGCGCTGAAGACGAAGCCGTGCACGGGATTGGTTGAAGCCACGATTTGGAATAATTGGACGTCGTTCACGTGTTCTACGGTTCGCACTTCTCTGATGCGTTTGATGAAGGAAAAGTATACGATGTAGCGCGCGATTCCGGAAATGACGAATAGGGTGAGGAAGGCGTTGGAAAAGACATACCACGCGGGAGGGATGGTGGAAATCAGTATGCCGCCAACAATTGCGCCGACAAACAAGCCGGTTCCGACAAAAATATTGTGATAGGCATACGCGTGGTGGCGTTTGGAAGGAGAGACGGCATCGTACATGAAGTTTCCCGCGCTCAAGTTGAAGCCTGCCCACATGACTCCGCTAAAAAAGCACACCCAGTATACGATAAGGGAAGTGGAAGAGAGGAAGGGAGTGAGCAAGTAGAAGAACGGAATCAAGGGCACCAAAGCGCCTGTAACGAGCATAATGCGCGTGTTTCCAAATCTGTCGGCCAATTTTCCCCAATATCGAAACATGACAAAGCTTCCGATAATTTCCAGCAAGAGTGCAATCGTCAATTGTGCGTAGGAAAAATGGAGTTCGGTGAGCCAGTATACGATGAAAAACGGTCCCGCCAAGTTGACGGAAAGGTTGAGCAAGGCAATGAACAAGCTGAATTGGCCAAAGTTGCTTTTTGGAACCCTTCGCACGAAGTCAAACAAGGAAAAATACGCGCTGGGTTGGGGTTCAAAACGCGGCTCGAACTGGCGATTGACAAATTCTCGCGACACCATTCTCGCCAGGAAGGCAATGAAGAAGAGCAACGCAAAACCATAGAATTTTTGTTCGGCCGGAAACCAGTTGAGGAGAAACCCGGCCGCCAATGTGGCGGCAAAGCCGGCAGCAACCACAAACTGGTTGCGCTTTCCGTGATAGTCTCCGCGGACGTTTTCAGGAACCAAATCTCCCATCCAGCTTTGCCAAATCGGTCCGATGACTGCGCCAAAAACAGTGCAAAGCGTGTAAAACAAAATAATGGCCACCATTGCGGTGTTGGGCCATACCAAAGGAATGAGTCCAAGCGGCAACCAAGTGAAGGCTTGAAAGAGCACAAACCACGCAATGATTTTCTTGCGCGACTTGAAACGATCCAACAACTTTCCCGACAAGAGCTGGGCCCATGCGCTGGCCAGGGAAGGCAGGGATGAAAGCAAGGAAATTTCCCAATTGCTCGCTTTTAACCCTACCGCCAGTGCAGTGACAAACTTGTTTCCAAAACCGTCCATTCCCGCCCACAACATGCCATCGGCAATCGAATATTTCAAACTTTTTTGCACGAGACGCTGCTCTTCTCTCTTATCCCCTTCCAACGCTTGTTTGCGAAACCGTTCGAGAGTGGAAGAATTTTCAGGCATGCGAATCGCTCTAATAAAGGCATTGTAGATTTTAAAATGCACCTAATTTTTTTCCCAACCTACTTTTTTTCATACTACATAAGAGGGCTTTTTGGGGCAACCGAACTTTGCTTTTTGCATTTTTTATTTTCAAAAACTTTGCTTTCCGAATTTTTGCAAAAATTTTCAGGCAAAACTATATATAGCTAGTCAACTGTATAGGATAGTATAAAAATTTTCTTTTTTGGGGTGAGAATTTGAAATCTATTTTAGAAAGTGCAGTAAATAAGTCAAAAACGTCGACTGCCCAGGCTGACGAGCGTATTGAAGAATTCGGTGCGCCAAAAATAATGGTCATTGGATGCGGTGGAGCAGGTTGTAACACTGTCAATCGATTGGCCAATATGGGAATCAGCGGAGCGCAATTGATCGCCATCAACACCGACAAACAGCATTTGGCATTGATCAATGATGAAATCACGAAGATTTTGATCGGAAAATCGGTCACACGAGGTTTGGGAGCGGGGGGATACCCCGAAATCGGAGCCAAAGCTGCCGAAGTGTCCAAACAAGCGCTCGAAGAAGCGTTGTCCGGAGTGGACATGTTGTTTGTGAGCGCTGGAATGGGAGGAGGCACTGGAACCGGAGCTGCTCCAGTCGTCGCGCAAATCGCCAAAGACCAGGGCGCAATCGTCATTGCGATTGTAACCTATCCGTTTGCTTTGGAAAAAGCGCGTTTGATCAAGGCAGAAGAAGGACTCGAACGATTGTTGAATACCACTGACACAGTCATTGTCATTGACAACAATCGCTTGGTCGAATTAGTGCCGAATTTACCGATTTCCGACGCGTTTAAAGTGGCGGACGAAGTCATTGCAAGAACGGTTAGAGGCATTACGGAAACCATCACCCAACCTTCGTTGATCAACTTGGATTTCGCTGACGTACGCAGCATCATGGCCGACCACGGCCTGTCGATGATTGCAGTTGGAGAAAGCAAGTCTGTCAACAAAGTCGACGAAGTGGTTGAGGATACCCTCAAAAACGCGTTGTTGGATGTGGATGTCTCCGGAGCCACTGGTTGCTTGATCCACATTACAGGCGGTCCTGAACTGACATTGGGCGAAGCGAATGCGGTCGGTGAAATGCTCACCGAAAACATCGATCCTCGCTCTCAAGTCATTTGGGGTGCGCGCGTCGATCCAACTTTCGAAAACAAGATTGAAGTCATTGCCATCTTCACAGGCGTGCACTCTCCGTTCATCAAGAGCTCTTCCGCGAAAGCAGCTCCCAAGTACGGATACGCGACAAGAGACAAAGACTTCGGCATCGACTACATCAAATGAAACTTTTTAGAAAAGTTTCATCAAAATTCCGGAGGGTCGAAAGGCCCTCTTTTTTCTATTTTTTTCGATTATTTCCACTTTCGAGGTATGATTTTTTGAATGTCTAGAGTGCGCAAGGCAAACCCAAGTTTCACTTGCTCTTGGGAATATTTCGACAATTTGGATTGATAGAGAGCGTATTGTCGTTGAATGACTTCTAATTCTACTAACGATTTCGCTTTTCGGATGGTTTCGGGCAAGAGTTCTTCGATTTTCGATTCGAAAATAGTGGAAACATGGATCTGGTCGTCTCCTGTCAATTTGTAAACGTTTTTTCCCTTCGAAACCAGCTTTGCAAAAGTTTTTTCACTCTCGATATCGTTGATCAAGTTCTGTGGATTAATCACTTTTTTGCCCAATTTGATTTTGAGTCGTTCTCTCCCAATCATTTCCGTTTTCCCCTCTTCCAATTTTGCAATAATTCGACTACTTCATTCTTGAACTTTTCAAAATCCTGTTCGCGAATGACGCCCGCGGAAGCGTACTTGTGTCCACCACCTTTGCCTTTGGGAAATTTGGGAAGGATTTTTTCGACGAGCTTGTTCACTTCCACTTTACCATCTTGTCTTCGCACACTGAACGCGAGCAATCCGCCGATTTTTTGAAAGACGAAAATCGTTTGCCCGGGGCGGGAAGAAGAGACGATGCTGGCCACGACAGATTTGATATTGGCCTTTCCCTTGACTAGATAGAAATGTACTTCGCTTTGGGAAAAATGTTCGGCTTTTTGGTCGAACTCGGAAACTGCTTTTTTCAATTCCTTGTCCAAGATTTCCATGTACTTTTTGAACTTCGAATCCAAGACCGCTTTCGGGCTTTCCGCGCCGACCATACACTTGAACACTTGGGGAACGACTTTGAACGAAACGCTCTCGCACGATTTGAGTAATCTCCCCAAAAAATCCAAGTCTCTCCAAGTGGAACCGCTTTCTTCCGATGCTTCGTCGATGAAATCTTTCCATTTTTCGGAAGAAAAGTCTCCGATGATGCCGACCGCCGCAACCCATTTCGAATCTTTCAAATCCACGGCGCGCGAAAACAAGTCGTAGCACATTTTCGCCGCGGGATACTTGGCGCCTTCGTTTTTGGAAAACAAGGGCGGTTTGATGTAAACGAATGTTTTCGATTCCAGATTGTGATAGATGGGGTGGTGGTCGATGAACAATACTTCGCACTTTTTTCCCAATTTTTGCAGGTTTTTTGGACGATGGTCGTGGGACAGATCTGACATGACCACTTTGTTCGCTCCCGACTTTCGGATTTTTTCCAAAGTTTCGGGAGTCGTTTCTCCTTGCACGTGTTCTTGCACGATTTCCATGAGTTTGGTTTTGGGGGAAATGCGTTGGAGTGCTCGCCATACAATGACTCCGGAAGAAATGCCGTCCGTGTCCGAATCGTGAAAGACGGCGATTTTGTCTTTAGGAGAAATGTCGGCAATAAATTCGTCGAATCGTTTCAATACGGGAGGTTCTTCCATTCATAGAGTGAACAGCGACCCGCTTTTATGGTTTTTCCCCCATCCAAACCGAAAACCCTTTAAAAGCGCCAAGCGTTTGTATACGCTATGGCTGAGGAAAAAAAGGCGAAAGAAGCCGAAGCATTGAAAAAAAAGCTTGAATGGGAGCGCGAGAGCGCTTGGCTGCGTTTCGACGAAAAGACCAAAAAAGATGCCATGCGCTTTGCAGAACCGTACAAAAAGTTTTTAGCAGAGCATAAGACAGAATACGAGTTTGTGGAAGGGATCAAGAGAGAGGCGAGAAAAAAAGGCTTCAAGCCGTTCCACGAAGCATCTTTCAAACCCGGTTCGAAATTTTGGATAGACAACCGAGGCCGTTCCCTATTCTTGTTTGTTTTGGGCCAAAAACCGGTTTCGGATGGAATGAAACTAATCGGAAGCCACATCGACGCGTTACGATTGGATTTGAAACCGTCTCCGGTCTTTTCCGATTCTGGTTTTGGAATGTTAAACCTGCACTATTATGGCGGCATCAAAAAATACCATTGGGTGAATGTTCCCTTGGCCTTGCACGGGCACTTTTTCGATTCAGAAGGAAAAAGGCACGACATTTGTTGGGGAGAGAATGAAAGCGAACCCACTTTTTTGATCACAGACTTGCTGCCCCACATCGGAAAAGCATTGCTTGAAAAAAAGATGGAAGATGTGATTCCCGGCGAATCATTGGATGCGATCGCTTCCAATACCCCCTTTCACGAAAAAGAGGCAAGCGAGCGCGTGAAATTGCAATTGCAAAAACTGTTGCACGACAAGTTCGGCTTGAAAGAAGAAGATTTCGTCTCTGCAGACCTAACTTTGGTTCCGGCTCACAATCCCCGCGATGTGGGATTGGACAATAGCATGGTCGCTGCCTACGCGCAAGACGACCGCTCGTGCTCGTACGCGTTGTTGCAAACCATTTTGGAAACCGAAAAACCCAAACACACGGCAGTCGCTGTATTCTATGACAAGGAAGAAATCGGCAGTTTTGGAAACACGGGCGCCGGATCTTTCTTTCTTGAAAAAATAGTCCAAGACGTTTTGGATGCGTTGAAAGAAAAAGGAACCGCCTTGCAAGCGCTTGCCAAGAGTAAAATGCTGAGCGCGGACGTTACGGATGCCGTGGATCCCAAATTCAAAGAATTTTTCGACATGACCAATGCCAACTATTTGGGACTCGGAGTGGCGGTGGAAAAATACGGCGGCGGGGGCGGAAAATATTCCACGACAGACGCTTCTGCCGAATTTGTTTCCGAAATCCGCCAAATGTTGAACAAGGAAAAAATTCCCTGGCAAACTGGAGAAATAGCAAAAGTCGACGATGGTGGCGGGGGAACGATTGCCGTGTATGTTGCGCGCTATGGATTGGACGTCATCGACATTGGACCTCCGGTATTGGCCATGCACTCGCCCTATGAATTGATTTCCAAGGCCGACTTGTACTGCGCGTTTTTGGCCTACAAAGCGTTCCTACGCTGACACTTATGCTTTCCTTGCTGAAAGAAGCCAAAGTCGACGCCATTTTGATTCGCAACTTTTCCGACTCTCCCGATCCCAATTTGGACTATCTGTTGGAAAAAAACTTGCGAAACTTTGCCGAAGGCTTTTTGATTTTGGACAAAAAAGGCCTTACTTTTATTGTATCCAACTTGGAGTATGAAGTCGTCCGCAAAGCCCTTCCACGCGTTCGCGTGCAAACTTTTGAAAAACTATCCGAATTGCAGGGAATTTTGCAAAAACAATTGAAGGGAAAAAAAGTTGGACTTAATCTTGCTTCCTATCCTTTCGCAGCAGTGCAAGGGTTGAAACAAATGGCGCACCCGAAAAAAATCTCAGACGTTTCTCCCGTTCTAGCGGAATTCCGTGCAATCAAAAAGTCCGAAGAAGTCGAAAAACTGAAAAAAGCGTGCCGGGTGACGGAAAAAGTCGTTTCGCAAATCCCCTTCTTGTTCGAAAAGGGAATGTCCGAGCGCGCGTTGCAGTTTTTGATTTCCGACCAAATTCGTTCGTTCGACTGCGAACTTGCGACTCCCGTCATGGTCGCTTCTCAAAAAAACGCGTCTTCTCCCCACCACCTTTCGAACCAAACCCGGCTCTCCAGCGGTTGGCTGTTGGTGGACTTGGGAGTTTCGTGGAAAGGATATTGTTCGGACGTGACGCGCATGTTCTACATCGGAAGGCCAAAAGCAAAAGACAAGGAATTGTATGCGGAAGTGTTCGATTCGTTGCACGCTTCGATTGCGAACGCGCGTGTAGGAAATTCCGCTTCCGAAGTGTTTGTTTCCGCCCAACGCTTGCTGTCTCTCCCTTTGCCACACGCGATCGGCCACGGCATTGGTTTGGAAGAGCATGATTTTCCCGAAGGAATCGGGGAAAAGTCAAAGTGGAAGTTGGAAAAAAACATGTGCCTCGCGTTGGAGCCCGCGTTGTACGAGAAAGGAAAGTACGGCTTGCGCTTGGAAGACGATATTTTGGTGGGAAAAAGCCCGAAGTTGTTGACGCGATGTTCGGACGAAATCGTCTGCCTATAAGCGCTTTCGAAAAATTCCCGTCCTGTTGATGCGGACTCCGAAAGTGTCGTAATTACTGAAGGAAAAACTGATGTCCATCTTTCTTCCCGCATACACATTTGTTTTGGCGCCCGGCTTCCCCTTGGCTTGGGAGAACTGGTCACGAATCAATTCGAAAATCCGCCTGGTTTTGGGAGACATCATTTCGAGGTGGAGTTCTTTTCCGCGCTTGTCGGCCAGTCTCAATAAAACTGGGCGGATTTCCTTCCACAATAGGCCGTTTCCGCGAAATCGCTTGGTGATGCCGACCATGGAAACAACAGCTCGGTTTTCTCCCGCCGGTTCTTCGATTTCGATGAAACCGATTGGTTCTTTTTTGTAGTAAATGATTTGACTCGGTATTTCGCCATTTCGAACCTGGTCCCGAATCCAGAGCCTGTTTTCGAACGGAATCGGCAGCTTGATTTCACGGGCAAGGTCATCAAAGGCTTCGAAAAAAAGGTGCACAGTCTTTTCCCGGTCGACGACTGAAACGCGGGAAACCAATTGTCCGTCTTTTTTCACTTTTGTCGACACGATTCGAAAGTGCGATGTCTCGAGCTTTTTCCGAATTTCTTCCATGTATCAAACCATGACTTCGGTTCTTTTATTCTTTTTCCATCCTAGCACTTGCATGGACCTCTTGGAAGCCAAACAAGCCATCGAAACCGCGGTCTCGCGCAAAGAGCTCCTCGTGTGCATTGGAGACTGTTCTGTGGAATATTGGGGTCGGGCGGCTTCGAAATTGGCGAAAGGAAAAAGAATGCTCCTCGTCAAAGGGGATGGCTCTTTTGGAATTCACCAAAACAGGAAATTGAATGCGGTGAATTACATGATTGGCGGCACCATCTCTTGTGCGATGGACAGGCACTTGCTCGTGCAAGCCCTCAAACCCAAACCGAAAGAGAGCATGAAAGTGTTTTTTGATTCCGTTGATTTCGTGCAATCGTTTCCACTCGAAGAAAAGGAAGACTTGCGCTTGTTCGGTTCCGAAAAAGAATTGTCAGACACGTTGATGAATGATTTGTCGTTTATCGAACCCGGTTTGAAAGCGCAAAATCGCGAAGAGTGGATGAGAAGAGGGTTTGCGGACATCGTTGCCGAAGACGCGCGGGGAAATTTGGTCGTGGTCGAAGTCAAGCGAAGACAAGCAGACTATCATGCGGTGCAGCAATTGGAGCGCTACATGCGCCAGATTGAAAATTTGAAAGGGAGAAAGACGCGCGGCATTTTGCTCGCGCCTTCGATTGGGAACAACGCGCGCAAGCTCTTGGAACAGTATGGTTTGGAATTCGCGCGCTTGGATTTCGAAATTTCGAACCCTTCTGCCAAGATCAAGGGCGTGGAAAAGAAGCAAAAAACCTTGTTCGAATAAATACGATAGCGTGAAGTTCAAAGCACAATCCTTATATTCTGCGCAATGGTGTGACTATTCACGTCGCCCTCAAAACATTCTGTTCGACTGAAGGCCTTGCAAGCTCGGTCGTTCCAGTTGTACTCTTCCCTCAAGGCGATCGAAGTTTGTTTGAAGGGCGGAACCTATTCTCTCGCCGAAGCCAAAGAAGCGATTGCCCGTGTGCAAAAAACCTACGATGCACTCAAATGGGCTGGAACACGCTTGCACAATCTTCCAGGAGTGCACGGTCCTGGCGAGGAGGCGATGCGGCTTGAATACGATGCGATACTCAATCGAATTCGTGAACATTCGGAATCGTACAAGCCCGCTCCGAAAAAAATTTCCCAAAAAAAAATTCCGAAAAAAACGCGGCCCTCTGAAATAAGCGCCAAACTGCCTTCTGTTTGATGGTTACGAAAAGTCTTCGCCGAACGCGTGGTACATGTTGATGTCTTCGTTCAACAGCAAGTCTACCGCTTCTTTGAACAGCGCGCCACGTTGCGCAATTCGCTTTGGCTCATTTGGATCCGAATCCGGCTTTCTTTCCCAACTCGGCTTCGATGGCAAGTAAACGATTGTACTTGGCGGTTCTTTCTCCCCGACAAGGCGCTCCGAATTTGCAATACTCGGCTCCGATTCCAACTGCAAAATCCGCCATGAACGTGTCTTCCGAGTCTCCCGCGCGGTGCGAGGCAATCACTTTCATTTTTGCTGCGCGAGCCGCAAGTACGGCCGTCAGGGTTTCGGAAATCGTTCCCACTTGGTTGGGTTTGATGATAACCGCATTGCATGCGCCGAGCTTGTGCGCGCGTTCGATTCTGTCCGCGCGCGAAACCAGCAAATCGTCTCCGACAATTTGAAAATGGGATGTTCCTTTTTTGAGCGCGCACCACGCTTGCCAGTCTTCTTCTGCAAAAGGGTCTTCCAAACTCGCAATGGGATGTTGCTGGCACAAACTTTCCCAAAACTCGACAAAAGGAATATTGTCAAAGGCTTTCCCTTCAAAGTGGTACTGGTTTTCGCGGTGAAAGGTTGAAGCAGCGACGTCCAGTGCAATGGAAACTGATTTGGCATATCCCAAGTCTTTGGCTGCGAGTTCGATTAGTTTGAGTGCATCTTCGGTCTTGTGCAAGGGCGGCGCAAACCCGCCTTCGTCTCCCACGTGAGTGGCTTGTCTTCCAAAACGGTCTCGAATGTGGGTTTGTAAGGAATGATAGACTTCGACTCCGATTTGGACGGCTTCGGAAAAGGTTTTCGCGCCAGAAGGAATGACCAAAAATTCTTGCACGGCGAGGTTGTTTCCGGCATGCTTTCCGCCTTCGAGGACATTGAACATGGGCATGGGAAGGTGAAAGGCCTTGTTTCCCGCCATTTTGGAAACATATTCGTACAAGGACCTTTTCTCCGCGTCTGCTTCGGCCGCACAGACTGCCATGCTGGTTGCTACCATTGCATTGCTGCCCAATTTGCTCCGATTGGAGGTTGCATCTAATTCGACCAACAGGTCATCGATTTTTTTCTGCTTGCTGCTATCGACGTTCTTGATTTTTGGCCCTATCAACGTATTTACGTTGTGCACGGCTTTGGACACGTTTTTCCCGAAAAAAGATTTTCCGCCGTCGCGCACTTCTTGCGCTTCCAATGTTCCTGTACTCTTTCCTTCGGGAGCAATCGCCCTTCCGCGACCTTTTCCCACGTCGACTGAAACTTCGACAGTCGGGTGACCCAAGGAATCGAGCACCATTCTCCCCCAAACAGATTTTATCTTATTCATCGGAACCAGTTAATTTGTTATCGTGTGTGTTGTCCTATTGTAAGGGCAAAATGTTCTTAAAATCGCCTCTTTCGGCCTTTTCAAAAAAGCCCGGGGAAAAAAATTCGCGTTGCTCATTTGGCGAGCCTAGAAATGCCTTGCATTTGCGTGCCTTCGAACAGCTTTTCGCGCATGGTATCGTTCACAAACTTGTCCAATGCCGTATAATCCGCTTTCGGAAGCGCACCGCGAATCAGCGCTTCCACGTCCTTCCACTTTCTATCCATATACACGAGCTTGACAACTGGTTCTTTCAGCGGTTCTCCTCTCGCCGCGAGCGCACTCCGAATGAGGGCAAACTCGACTCCCGAAAAACGGCGCGTGTAAAACCCTTCCGTCCACACGTCATTGCCAATCAATTGCACTTCTTCCTTCGAAACGCCTAAAGATCGGACAATGGATTCAATGGTTTGTTGCTTGAAATACTCGTCCTTGAACAAGGGATTCTTGGCAAGGTGGTCGTCGTACAACTGGCGATCCACTTCGGTCTTCGAATCCAAGTAGGGTTTGTTGACGGAAAAAGAATGCGCGTCGTCGAAATATTTTTCGAGCTTGTGCTTTGCAATGCGCTTTTTCGCTTCCGCTTCCGGCAATCCCGTAATGAGATAGTAGTGAAAATCCTCGTATTTTTTGGCCAGCGCTTTCAATTGTTTCAAAATTTCATCAACGTCTTTCTTCTTGACTTTTTTTTCCACCGCACCCGGAACCAGAACGTCTTCCAATCCGAAAACCAGCACTTTCTTCTTCAACTGTTCGTGCGAGAGCATGACAATTCTTTTCCTCTTTCTCTTTAAATTCACCGTCGGTCGGTTTTGCGGTTTCCGTGCCGTGCCGCCTTCATGCGTTTCAATGTGACATGCAAAAAGTGTTCGATTGGTGTATCGAGAGAAAAATCTTTGATGGTGTTTTTGTTCGCAATCAAAAAACTGGAAATGTTTCCCACGCTATTTTCCAAATCGCGGCGCAGGTGGTTCAAAAACTCTTCATAATGTTCGAAACTCGGGTGCAAGGAAATGATGCTGATGTTTTGCTGCCGCAATCCTTCTCCTTCTGCAGAAAACGCGACATGCGGGTTTTCGCGAATCCACTTTGCCACTTTTTCTTTTTCTTTAAAGTTCGAAATTCCCAAAAAAGTCATGGTCATTAAATTCAGCCCCAAGTTGGTCAATGAAGGCAACACCGTGTACGTGCTGAAAAAATGCTTTTCTTGGAGCTTATTCCGAATGCGCGTGATGGTGGGTTGGGAAGTTCCGAGCTTTTTGGCCAGTTCTTTGTCCGAAATTTTCGCATTGCGCAATAACTCGATCAGCACTTCTTCTTCTTTCGCATCCAAATCTTTGGCCATAAAGCGAATTTCGTCCATTGTCCTTAAAAATCTCGAGCCTGTACCCACAATTCACTGTGAATGAATAATACTTTTTTTGCCTTCTATCCTTTCAAATACTGCATTTGTTCAACGTTTTCGCGAAAACTTTATCGATTTTGATGCGTTTGTTGGCGAGAATGTTTATGGCACGTTTTTATACTCCAAAAGGGGTGTTCTCTTTCAACCAAGTAGAGAGGTGGTTTGAACCTAGTGGAATACAACACCGGTTGAACCAGTAAGAGGGCTGGGGGTAGGCTCACTCGGCATATCGAGTATCTCATTGTCCCCCACCCCTCACATTTTTTCCGCCAAAATGGCGCAATGCTTTTTAACCCCAAATTCTTTCTACACTGCATGGCCGAAGCAAATGCGTTGGGATTCCTTTTTTTGGGAATGACGATCGGCCTTTACTTGCCCAAATTTCCCGGACAATTGGAATTTTTGAACACGTACTTGGGCATTATGACGTTCATCATCGCCATATTCTTCTTCTTGAGGCGCTGACCTGTCGAAATTCGGAAAAGATTTAAAAGGTCAAACAATTGTATGTTCTTCATGGATACAGTTACCATTTCAAAATCCGAATACGAACGTTTGAAACGGAAGGAAAAAATGGCAGACGATGTTCTTGTCCAACTCGAGCAAAGTGCAGAGGACATTCGGCGTGGAAGAATTCACAAAGTTTATCCCTTGCCTTCTAAAAATTCGAAATAAGCGTCCCGATCGACGAGAATGCGTTCAATGGTTTTTCGCTGTTCTTTCTTGTTTCCAAATGCAACAAGCAATACTTTTCGCTTTTTCTTGGAGACAACAAAATAGAGTCTTTTCCCTTCAAAGCGTTTCTCCCGAAACCAGTCGAATCCTAACGGCTTTCCTGAAAACGGATTCTCGGCCAATGCCACTCGCATTTTGGAAATCCATTCCTTTTCACGCCCATCCAAGTCCTGAATGGTTTTCGCAAAGCGGGCAGTCTCAAAAACCTCAAACATTCGGTGGAAGAATTGGCAGCGATATTAAAACAGTTTGACGTTTTCGTCGAACGCCGACCTATCCAAACCATTGCTTGCTTTTTTCGTCGAAGATTTTTTTCGCTTCTTCCAGCACCACTTCGCCTTTTTCGGTTATTTCGTACACTTTGCGCTTTCCCTGCTTGACATTCTTCACAAGGCCTTGCTTTTTGAGCTTGTACAGAGAAACGTAAACCGAAACATTTCCGGGAAGAAAGCCGAAGGCGAGCTGAATTTGCTTGCGGAGAGAATACGCGTGAGACGGTTGTTTTTTCAGCATGGCCAACACGTACAACCACAAGAGTTGAATTCCTACTTTTTGCTTCAATTTTTCGAGCTCGTCGCTCTTTTCCATGTTTGGAGGGTGAATGCAACCCTTTAAAAAGCAAATTTGGCTTTTTCCAACATGCTCGAACAATTGCGTGGACGCTTGAAACCTTATTTCGATCGCGCGGGAAAAACAATCGCGCGTACTGGCATTTCTCCAAACGCATTTACTGCCCTGGCCATTCCATTTGCCCTTCTCGCCGCTTATTTCGTCGTTCTCCGCCAATTCCATTTGGCTTTGCTTGCAGCGCTGATCGCTTCCGCCATCGACGCGTTGGACGGCGCCGTTGCCCGCGCGCAGAAAAAAGAAACTCCGTTTGGAAACTATTTTGACGCCGTGGTGGACAAAATCGTGGAAGTTTTTTTGTTGGCCGGTTTTGTTTTCCAATTTCCCTTGCTCGCTTTTCTCGCGTTAGGGGGAACGTTGGTGAACAGTTATGCCAAACCGCGCGCCGGATTGGTCGCCATGTTAGACAATCGCGACTGGCCGGGAATCGGCGACCGTGCCGACCGTTTGACGGTTCTATTGTTGGGATTGTTCGTTGCGGGCTTTTTGCCCACGTTGCAAGCCTTGCAAGTGATTTCCGTCATGCTCGTTATTCTCATCCTCATCACTTGGATCGGTCTCGCGCAGCGCATCCAGTATGCGAAAAAAGTCATTGAAGAAGCGCAAGCTAAAAAAAGATTGCTGCCGTACTTGCACAAGAAGAAGTGAATCGAATGGAATACCCTGCATTGAATCGCGCCTATGTCGTTTGTCTTGGAATCGCCGGGCTTTTGTTGTTCGCCACCGCCGCGTTGAAGTTCATTTACAACGCTCCGGAATACAAGCACTCGCTCACACTCATGTTTTTCTTTGTCTTTATCGCGCTCACTGCGAAAATTCTGGTGTGGTATTCGGTGTACTCGGATACTGTCACGCGCGAAGAGCACAAGAAAGCCACGGCCTTCAAAAGTTTGCCCAAAAAAATGGGCAAGCGCAAAAAGGAATAAATAGTTCAAATCAATCTATTTTTCATGGCAAAATCAACTGATCCGAATTCGATTCGGATTCGTGCGGCAAGCGAAATTGTAAAAAAGATGAATCAACTTCTTCCGAACACAATTAAGGGCGCGCTTTTGTTCGGAAGCACTGCGGCACGCATGGCGGGGCGAGATTCGGATGTAGATATTGTTATAATCGCTTCTGACGGGTCGAAAGTTCAAGAAGTTCAAAGAATATTTGAACAGGCAAGGAGTCTTGCGCTGGCAGGAGTCGGGCAGAAAATAAAAAGGAATTCTGTTTCTTGCGATTTTATGGCCCAATCTACTTTTGAAAAAGGGAAAGATTTTATTAGCGGCTTTTATCATGTCGTGCTGAAAGACGGGAGCATACCAATTTTTGGCGCTGAATATCTGAAGCAATTCAAAGGAAAGCTTTGGAATCCGCCGTCTGCGACTAAACTCTATGCATATGCCAATCGTTCAGACCACAGAGTAAGACTAGCACAAGGCACTAAAAAGAAAAACAAACAACTCAAACGTCTTTGGAAATTCCGCCGTATCGGTTGACCGGAAATCTGCTCTCGAAATGGATTAATTTGAATTTTGCGTTGTTTAGTGATGTCGGATTCTGCGATTGCTCGCGATATAGTTTTGCAAGCACATTCGTTCGCATTGCAACTTCACAAATCGGAAAAACTAGGCCAACGAAAGGTTACGCGGCTATTGAAACAAAAATTTGGCGCTGACTTCAACGAAAACACAGTTTCGGGTTGGCTCTATGCACACAATGTTCCATTTTCTCAGGAAAAGACTTGGTTCAAACCAAAACGAATTCCGAACAAAGAATTGTTGAAAACGCTTTATGTTCAAAACGGTCAAAGTGCACAATCGCTTGCTCCCCAATTTGGCGTTTCGGATGCGACTGTCCGAAAATGGGTTCGTGGTCACGGTTTTCGCGCAAGAACCCATCTTGAGGCAATGAATCAACCTCTTTTGCAGGCGGTTCTTCGAGAGCAGAAGCTCTTTCGTCCCAAAAAAGGGCTTGGCGGAATGTCGGTTGACAAGGCGTATCTTTTCGGCGTGCTTTGTGGCGATGGACACATCAACAAAGATTTCATCCGTTTCGAAATCCGAAAAGATGAAGAATTTTCGAAAGAATTCGCCAAGAGGTTGAATAACGTTTATGGTACAGATTATTCGTACCATTATTATGCGCCAAGAAATACGTTTGTATTGACGGCTAATTCCCAAATCATTTGCGCGGATTTGCGTTCCTACGGAAACTTTCGCACGTTTAAGTGGGGGGTTCCAAACGCGGTTTTGGAATCAAAGAATTCGAAATATTTTGCATTGTTTTTGAAGGGTTTTTTTGATAGCGAAGGAAGCGTTGGAAAGTACATTGTTAGCGCTTGTTCCGTCAGCCGAAAAGGTGCTCGTGGAGTCGTCAGTTTGCTTCGCGGTTTGGGCATTCGGGCTAAGTTGTACAAACATGGAAAAGCGAACATCATTTCGATTACAAAAAAGGAAAATATTCGCAGGTTTAAAGAATTGGTCGGCTTTACTATTGAAAGAAAGCGGCAAAAGCTCGACTCTTTGTACGGTTGCTGGAAAGATGGCCATTAAATTTTCGGACGAACGTCGCACGGACGCGGAAATCTACAAAGTTTTACATCCGTTGTTAGGTGCTTGGTTCAAGTGGAAGTTTAAAGAGTTCACAGAACCGCAAAAATACGCGATAATACACATTCACCGGAGAGAAAACACGCTCATCTCTGCTCCGACTGGAACCGGTAAGACTCTTTCCGCATTTGCCTCTGTCTTGAACGAATTGATTACGCTTTCGGCGAATAATGTTTTAGAAGAAAAAATATATTGCGTTTATGTCTCTCCTTTGAGAGCGCTTTCTCGGGATATTCAAATCAATTTATTGGAACCGTTGGAAGAAATCACGAAAGCGGGAAAAAAAATCAAGCTGGATTTGGACGTGCGCGTTTCCGTTCGAACCGGGGATACGACTACTTCCGAACGCGCAAAGATGTTGAGAAAACCGCCGCACATTTTGATTACTACGCCCGAATCCCTCGCCATCCTTCTAAACTCTCCCAAATTCAAGGAAAACTTGCGCACCGTGCAATGGTGCATCATTGACGAAGTGCATGCATTGGCGGAAAACAAGCGCGGCGTTCATTTGTCCATTTCTCTCGAACGCTTGCAGGAGATTGCTCCACAAATGACGCGTGTTGGATTGTCGGCAACAGTCGCTCCCATCGAAGAAATGGCCTCGTATTTGGTGGGAATGAAGAATGAAAAAGAAACGCGCGATTGCAAAGTAGTGGATGTGAATCCGGCCAAGAAATTGGATTTGAAAGTGTTATCGCCCTTGTCTTCCTTCATCGACACGTCTCCGAAAGAAATTCAGGAAAAAATGTATGAATTGCTCGACAAGCTCATTTCCGAACACAAAACCACGTTGATTTTTACCAACACGCGTTCGGCGACGGAAAGAGTCGTGCACCATTTGCAGGAAAAATTTCCCGGAAAAT
>CAZHUN010000079.1:0-3921 GCA_964535725.1 uncultured archaeon | reverse complement strand
TATTCCGGAAGCGTCGAGCTCGTCGAATTCCAAGGCGAAGCGGGAGAATTTTCCGAATCCCACCAAGCGGAAGAATTGGTGAAATTGTACGCGTTTGGAATGGCGAACGGAGTGGAAAAATTGTTTTGGGTCACGTTGCAGCAAGACGACGGCTCTGGCTATTTCGGAAAAACAGGGCTGATTTTTGCAGACGGTTCGAAAAAGAAGGCCTATTATTCTCTCAAACTTTTGGCATCGAAAATTTCAACATACGGTGCTGCGAATGCAATACTGGAACGCGACGATTCCTCTACTGTAATTTCCTTCCATTGCAGTGACGGAAGAAAGTGTTGGATTGCGTGGAGCGATTCGAACGAAACCGCTCGGATTCCGGTTTCCTCGTCCCGCATTCGCGTAACGCCGATGGTATCCGATTCCACGGTTTTTGATTCTTCGGTCCAAACCGCCGCCAACAATGAATTGGAGTTGGCTCTTTCCGCAACTCCAACCCTTTTGGAATCCACTGCGCAAAACTAAAAGGAGAGAAAAAATCCGCGCTCGATCAAAATTTCCTTTTCTCCTTCCGCTGCTTCGAGCTTGGTTCCGGTTTCTTTTTCCAATTTTTTTCCAAACTTTTTCAAAAATTTTTCGTCCGAACATGAAATTTTCAGTTCAGCTTTTTGTCCCGTTACAAGTTTGGCCTGCTTGCGCATTTCTTGCACTTTTCGCCTGAGTTCTTCGAACTCCCACTCTTCTTTCAATTCCGCATCCACTTGCACGTTCAAATACACATTGAACTCTCCGGCTTCTTTCATTGCATAATTTCCTTGTGGAGGCTGCAAGTCTTCTCGCGCTTTTTTGACATTCGCCTGCCGCGCGAGCAAAGGAAGAACTTCTTTCAATTCTTTCCCGCTTTTCGAAACAACGATTAATTCTTTCAACGGCCAGCGCAGTCTCAACTTCTGCGCTTCGCGCAACGAGAGCGCGTTTTGCGACAGTGTTTTGAAAATTTCCACTTGCTTTTCCAATCCTTCGTCCACCCATTTCGCATTCGCTTGCGGGAGTTCCAAAAAATGAATGCTGTCTTTCAATCCTTTCACCTTCCAATGTTGAAACACAAATTCCGTAAAATGCGGCGCAACCGGCGCGAGTAATTTTAACACGTGCAACAGGGAAACGCCCAACACTTGCGACACGGCTTTTTCTCCGCTCCTTTCGCGCACGAGCTTGATGTAGGTTCTCGACAAGTCTTCCAATACAAATTGTTCAATCAACGGAAGCGCTTTGGAAAACGTGTACGCGTTGTAGTGTTGTTCCACGTCCTGCACCAATTCCGCCAAACGGCTCAGCAGCCACTTGTCTTCCGACTTTAATTTTCCTTTCACGATTCCCTTGTCCGCAAGTTTGGCGTCCATTTTGCAGTACAATGCCCCGAAATTGTAGGCATTCTGCAATATTCCGAAAAACCGCGAAACATCCTCTACGCCTTTCCAGTCGAATCCGAAATCTTCTCCATTGCTTTGTTGGATCAAATAATAGCGCAAAAAATCGCGCGAGTATTTTTCCACGACTTCTTTGGGCGCAACCACATTTCCCAAACTTTTGGACATTTTTTTCTTGTCCAAGTCCGTCACTTTTCCGTGCACGGCAACCGCTTTGTACGGGGATTGGTCAAAACAAATCGTGCTCAAAATCAACTGCGCGTTCCACCATCCTCTCACTTGCTCCGTCATTTCAATGTTCAAATCTCCCGGCCAATAGCGCTCGAAATTTTTCCGATTTTCGGGAAATCCCAGCGCGGCCCAAGAAGCCACGCCGGCATCGAACCAAACGTCCAACACTTCGGACACTCTCTTCATTTCTCCTTTTCCGCACTTTGCGCACTTCCACGAAATTTCGTCAATGTGTGGCTTGTGCAATTCCAAGTTTTTGGGCAGTTTCACTTTTTCCGCCAATTCTTTCACACTTCCGACCACTTTTTTGTTCCCGCAATGCGTACAAACCCAAATCGGCAACGGCGTTCCCCAATACCGTTGTCTTGAAACCGGCCAATCCGCCAAGTTTTCAATCCAATCTCGCATGCGCGCTTTCATGTACTCCGGCACCCAATAACATTCTCCATTCAGCGCTTGCATGCGTTCGCGCAGCGAAGACACTTTGAAGAACCATTGCGGAACCGACATCATGAGGAGAGGGGTTTTGCATCGCCAGCACAAGGGATAATCGTGCGAGTATGGGTGTTGGAATACAAAAGCTCCGCGCGCTTTCAAGTCTTCCACAATCTCAACATCCACTTCTCTCGCTTTCTTTCCCGCATACTTTCCCGCCTCCGCGCTCATTTCTCCGTTCAACTGCACGGGCGAAATGACGGGAAGCCCTGCGCGCGTTCCCGCGTCGAAGTCTTCTTTTCCGTGTCCAGGCGCGCAGTGCACTAATCCCGTTCCTGCAGAAAGATCCACATACCGTTCCGACATGATGACCTTGTATCTATTTTCGGCGTTCGGCACTTGGCTCCAGTCGATGTTCGTTTCCAAACACGGCTCGTATTTCCACCCGTCCATTTCTTTTCCCAAAAACACGCGCGCTTCCGTGTATCCCGCTTCGACCGCGTCCATCAATTTTTGCGCCAACTCTTTGGCGGCAATCCACCGCTCTCCATTCGACAGTGCGAGCTCCACATATTCCGCATTCGGATTCGCCATGACGCCGGTGTTTCCCGGCAAAGTCCAAGGAGTGGTGGTCCAAACGATGAGGAATGCGTTTTCGCTTCCTTTCACTTTCAATTTCACGTACACGGAATTGTCCGTCTGTTTCGCGTACTCGATTTCGTTGTACGATACCGCTGTTGCACAGCGCGGACAAACATGCACGGGATATTTTCCCAAGTACAGGAGTCCCTTCTCGTCGGCTTTTTTGAAGGCAAACCATACGGCTTCGATGAACTCGTTTTGCAGGGTGATGTACGGATTTTTCCAGTCCATCCACACTCCCAAGTCTTCGAACTCTTGGTTCATGAATTCAATGTGTTGCGTGGCATAGTGCCTGCATTTAGCGACGAACTTTTCCACGCCATAAACTTCAATGTCTTTTTTTGTTTTGAATCCCAATTCTTTTTCGACTTGCACTTCGATGGGAGTTCCATGACTGTCATAGCCGGGCCTGTCAAAAACATCTTTTCCTTGCATGCGCTGCGAGCGCATGGCCACGTCTTTCAACACTTTGTTCAATCCTGTGCCCATGTGAATGTGTCCAGTGGCGTAAGGAGGACCGTCCATGAAATAGAATTTCTCTTTCGACTTCGCGTTCTGCTTGCGGCTTTTTTCCGCAATTTTTCCCTTTTTCCAGAAACGGTGGATTTCTTCTTCTGCTTTGTTCGAAAACGGCGCCAAGGTTTTGGTTTTTTCTTTTTTCATCTTAAATCCCTTTTCAAGTGGGCCCGGGCAGATTTGAACTGCCGACACTTGCTGTATAAGAGCAATGCTCTGCCAGGCTGAGCTACGGGCCCATTTAGGGTTGTCATAAACTTAAATCTATTCGAGGGGATAAAGTTATTGCGAAAAACAGCGACTGCGTATTTGACAATCCCTTCTATGCATATGTTTACTTTTCACGTCCGTGCTTTTAAACCTTTTAGTATTTCGGTCGGATTCCACGCATTTTAGTGTATTCAAGGGCGCTTTTGAAATAGCTTAAAATAGGCTTTTTGGATTATGGATTGTATGTTACCCGAGTTGGAGTTCAAGCGGAGTAAGATTTACGAGAGAACATTATTAAGATTGGCTAAAAAAGAGCCGATTGCAAGACTCGAAAGGTCTTTGACGCTCGAAACTTTTGCCAAGCTCGAAGCGCGAAAACCCGAATTGGAGAACATATTGTCAGAAATTTCGAAACTGCTTGGAGTGAGTTGGAAGCGAAAGAGCATTCGAATCTATTGTTTGTCCT
>CAZHUN010000078.1:0-4593 GCA_964535725.1 uncultured archaeon | reverse complement strand
GTCGATAATCGTCCATTCGCCTTCGACGCGTTTAGTTTTGGAATTGTACTTGTCCAGAATCCTCAAACGCTTGCCGCTCTCGATCGTCCGTTCTTCGCTCGCTTTGTATTTTCCGAAAAGAATTCGAGGAACATTGACATCAGTGTGGAAGAGAAACTTTCCGCCCGGTTTCAACGCCTCAAAAAAGTTTTTGAGGACTTGTTCGTTCTCTCGGTCAGAGTCGAAAAAGCCGAAAGAATAGAACAAGTTCAAAACGGAATCGAATTTCTCATGATATTTGATTTCGCGCATGTCTTCGTGGACGAACGAGACAAGGGCATGCTGATTCTTCACCTCTTCGCGTGCCAAGCGCAAGTGGTATCCATTCAAATCCGATCCAATCACATTGTATCCGCGTCTGGCCAGTTCAATCGAGTGTCTTCCATATCCGCACGGAATGTCCAAAACCGAATCGCCTTTTTTGAGTTGGAGCAACCGTTCGACGCCATCGACTTCGGAAATCGTGCGTTCTTGGAGGGTTTGTTTTTGCGATGTCAAATAACCTTCGAGAGAGTGATCGCCTTCGAAGTAGAACCGGCCAAAGAAACCATACGCTTCCGACCACCAATAACTGTCTTTGCGCATAACCAAGCCTTAAATGAACCTGAAATACCACGCAAGCAAAATTATAATAAAAACGACGAGCGCGGCGATTTGAACGCGGCGGTCGTGCACGAACGGTTTTCCAATCGAATGCAAAATGTCGGAATGGAAAACGTCCGAAGCGAGGGCATGCGAGTATTCCAACCATTTGTTGGGCTGTTTCAATTCGTTCAGCGTTTCCCAACTTAAATCAATGAATCCTTTCTTGCGGAAAGGAATGTCGGCTTCTTGTAAAATTTCGCCATTGGCGGCATTGTATTGGACTTCGAAGCCTTGGCCGTTCAGTTCGAACGCGGCCGTCCAAACGGGAACGTAAACCAGCTGAATTTCGGTGATGGAAAAGTTTTTGGGGGAAATTTGGAACTGTTGCGAGAGTTTGAGTGGGAGAAGGCGAACGGCGTCCTTTTCTCCGAGCGAGAGCTTGTCCACTTCGAAGGGATAGCCTTGTTCGGGGGTTGAAACGGTTTCTGGCGGGGATTCTTCGAGCAAGGAATAGAGTTCTTCCGAAAGTTCTCCGTTGTTTCCGTTCATGCACGAGGTTCCGTGTTCGACGGTTTCCACGTAAGAGGTCTTCGATTCCTCGTTTTGGACTTCGGTGAAATAGTCGAAGGAGAAAAAGTAGTACGGAGTATAGGTGAGGGAAATGTTGCCTTGTTCGAAGTCTTTCCACCCTTTTTGAGAAAGCAGTTCTTCGAGCGCGGTAGAAACATCTTCTAAAGAAAAAGAAATGGGAAAAGCAAGCTGGTTCAAGGGCATGCTTTTACCCTGCAAAAAATTATTCTCCGCGGCGTTTGATGATTTTCACGTTTTGCGGAGTGACCAAGACTCTGTCCGACGAAATGCGCGCAATATCGCCGTTGATGCTGTGCGCGGCTTCTTTAACGCGTCCAATCATTTCTTTCAATTGTCCGGCGTTGCGCTTTTGCATGTCGCCAATATTCAAGAGAACAATGTTTCCTTTCTTGATTTCTTCTGTAACGGTTTTAATGTCGGTGTCGGCAGAAAGCGACATTGGTTTGACAAGCGCGTCTGCGTCGTCGTACATGCTTTCTTCCGAGACGTCCAAATTGTTCAAAAATTCTTCGATGTTTTCATCACTCGTGCTTTTGGCAAAAACTTTATCCATGAAACCCATTCTATCACCCCAAACTTGAAATGCAAAGGTTTAGTCCAAACCCTCGGTTCAAACTCCGTCATACTTTATACCCCTAACCTATATATAAGATTGAGTTTTCCGGGCCGAATTCGGGTTTAAAACGTTTTGGCAAAGGAAAAGAAGAGGGAGAGAAGGCATGGCAAACTTGTTTCAAAAAGAGTTGGAAAAGGCTTCCGTTTTCCAAAACCGCGACATTATTTCTCCCCACTATATTCCCGAAGAGCTTCCCTTTCGCGAAACCCAAATCCAGGAAATCACGAAAGACTTGGCGGCCGCCTTGAAAGGGCAGAAAGCCACCAATTTATTCATTTACGGAAAAGTGGGAACGGGAAAAACCGCCACCACCAAACACGTGACACAACACTTGGAATCGTTTGCATTGGAACAACACCAACTCGTCAATGTCTGCTACATTAACTGCCGGCAGCACAATTCCAAACACAAAGTGTTCATGAAAGCCGTCAAACAGTTTTTTCCCAAAGAAAACTGGATCGGGTATTCCAATGCGTTCGTTTATGAGAAGGTAGTTGATTTTGCGCGCGAAAAAAGGCAGGTCATTCTCGTGTTGGACGAAATCGACAAAGTAAAAGACTTGGATGACTTGGTGTATGCCATCACGCGTTCGAACGACGAACTGCTCGAAGGCCATGTTTCGTTAATCGGAATTTCGAACTATGTCATGTTCAAAGACAAGCTCGATGCGCGAACCAAGTCCGCGTTGTGCGAAAAAGAGCTGGTATTCAGTCCCTACAATGCGGAAGAGTTGAAGGCGATTTTGCGCCAGAGAGTTGAAAAAGCGTTCAAGCCCAAAACCGTTTCCGACTCTGCCTTGAATCTCGCCGCGGCCATTGCCGCGCAAGAATCCGGAGACGCGCGCACTGCCGTACTTCTTCTTCTTCGCGCGGGAGAACTCGCTGATGAAAAAGGAAAAGACAAGGTGTCTGATGACGAAGTCAAACAAGCGAAAGAAAAAGTTGAAGAAGATTTGGTGTACAATTTGATCGCCACCCTGCCCGAACAACAGCAGTTGGTGTTGTACGCCATTTCGTTGCAAACTTTGAAGCACAAGCCGTTGCCCAAAATTTCCGGAAAAGAGGACAAGGGCGCGCTCATGTCGGGAGAGGTTTTTGAAGAGTATGAAAGGCTGGCCAAAAAATTCAAAGAAACTTCGGTTTCCATGCGCTGGTTCCGTTCTTACGTGAACGAATTGGAAACGTACGGATTGTTGTCCACCACTCCTTCCGGGCCCGGACAAGTGGGAAACACGCGGTTGTTGCGCCTTTCCGTGGACGCGGAAAAATGCAAAGCCGTTGTGGAAAAAGAAATGGGATTGAACTAGCGCGGCGCCAGCTGACCCTTGACTTGTTTGGCGATAGAACTTCCCAACACCTTTTCCAAATCCTGAATATCCGTGCTTTTCAACGCCACAATCGTGCGCAAGTTCGCCTTCCAGAGACGGCGCGCGCGCACTCTTCCAATCCCTTTCAACTGGCACAAGGCGAGCAGTTCTTCTTTCACGCCGTACTTCAACCGCGAGCGTAGTTTGGACAAGGACACCAGATGTGGTTCCAATGCGACGAGCCGGCACAACTCGTACAAGGAATAGGAAAGCCAGTCCAGTCTTTCGAGCTTGGCGTGCAACACACCGGGTTGGATGTTGTACTTGGACAATAACTCTTGCTCCGTGCGCTCGTTCGTCCAGTCTTGCAACAAAAGGACTGCGCCGACCTGGCGAAAGAGCTCGGGCTCTTCGAACAATTCTCGGTCCACGTCGAACGGAAAACTTGCGCGTTTTTCTTGCAAGAATTCCATCACTTCCGCGTTCGCGCTTTTTGGAATGGAAGGAAGGGGTTGGAACTCGGAACTCTGGCACAACGTCATCAAGTAGGAAATATTTTCGAAATCGCACGCGAAGCGCATTTTTTGCAAAAACTCGAACGCCGAAAGAGGATCCAAGTACAATTCCGAAACCCTTTTTCCCAATAGCGTGGCTTCAAACCGTTTTTCGTTGGTTTTGACAAAACCCCATTCGCGCAACTGTTCCAACACGTTTTCCAATTTAGAAAACAGTTCGCGCATTTCGCCGTACTGCAGTGCATAAAATGTTTTTCCGAAAAACTTTTCCATGCTATCCAAGTCGAAGATGTAGTGCGAGGCGATGGCCGAAAGCAAGTGCGTTCGCAAAACTGGTTCCAGCGCGAGCTTGCTCTCCACTTTCTCCACTTCTCCCAAAATATAACTTTCTTTCAAGTCTTCTAGTTCCAATTCGTTGCGCGCGAGGATGACGGATTCGCCTTCAGTGTCGTATTTTGGACGCCCTCCACGCCCGCTCATTTGGCGATATTCTGAAACAGGAATTCTCTCTGAACCAAATTCGCCATATCGATATAAAGAAGAAATCACCACGCGGTAGGCCGGAAGGTTACAACCTTGTGCGAGTGTCGGCGTAGCAACTAACGCTTTCAAGTGGTTGGATTTGAATAACTCTTCCACAATTTCGCGTTGGCGAGACAATAACCCCGCATGGTGGAAGCACACTCCGCGCTGGAGGAGGTTCGACAAACGCATGCATTGTTCGGTTGGAGCCTCTAACACGTTCAGCGCTTTTTCTGCTTCCTTCTTCAACAATTCGCGCTCCTTGTCGGACAATTTTTTCTCTGTCATGCGTGCCAATTGTTCGGCCAAAGATTCGGCGCGCTTGCGCGTGTTGGCAAACACCAGCACTTGCTTTTCTTTCTGTTCCAAAACATCTTCCACCAGAGCGTGCACGGGCTCTTCTTTGGAAGCAACATTTT
>CAZHUN010000077.1:0-16836 GCA_964535725.1 uncultured archaeon | reverse complement strand
TTTGCGCAAGTGCTGCTGAAAGCAGCACGCGTTGCCGGCCCACGCATAGGGCCGAATGCGCCCATTCGCATCAAGCGAATCGGGAGATGGTACGCCGGCATATAGCCGATGTTCGAATTATCGAACAGACAATTGGCAGACGACAATTGGATCGGAAGCGGCTTTTAGCAGATTCCCTTAAAGTGGGAAGGCAATTTCTTTTCGCGAACCAAAGAAACCAAATCGTCTACAAGCCAAAGCTTTACACAACCCGCATACGGAATTTTGAAAGCACCGAATTGCACGCGGCCTTGCAAGTCTTTTTGCGAAATGGCAAACGGAGAAATGCAAGGCTTTTCGGTCAACACGCGCGTTCCTCCTTCCAGCGGAAGCAATTGCACTTTTCCGCAGTCTTGGTCGAACGAGTAGTTGTTCACGCTGTCGCCTTTCGTCAGCAAAAACGTTCCATCCTTGGCTTGGATTTTGACAACCGCGCGATGAATGACTTGCTCTCCCAACAAGGGAGAAGAATATACCACAATGTCGCCCGACGTTGAAACAGAAACGGTTTGGTTGGAGTCGAAGGCAATAGACTGCACGTAGCCGTTTGCATAAGCGGGAGTGACGAACGAAGAAATGACGGCGTTGGACAGGTTTTCATCCAAGTTTACTGGGGCCGCATTCACTTCTTGCACCTGCGTTCCGTGCAAAAAAACCACGTCTCCGCGAAAAAGAACGGGTTCCATCGAACCGGAAACGACGATGACCATGGGAGAAGGGGTTTGCCACGCAAGGGCGAGAGAGGAATACACGGCAAACGCGATGGCGAACGCGAAAACAAAGTATACGACATTGTACGCGAGTTCTTGGACGAAATCATTTTTTCGTTTGGGCCAGAGCTTTTCCAACGCCAAGTCCAAGTACGTGAAAGGATCCAACCATTTCAGCTTCTTGAGCAACGGCATCTACTTTCCCGCTTTCTTGAACGCTTTTGCCAACTCTTGCAAATTTTCGCCCAAAGCGCTGGCCGCTTCTTGCAAGACCTTTTTTGGATCCTTGGATTTGGTGCGGAGAACGAATTGACAGTCAGAATCGTTCGGGTGTTTCATGGAATAGGCGACGAACGAAACGTCGTTGTTTTCCAACAATTTGGATTTCAACAATCCGGGAAACGTGTGCCGTTCTCCTTTGATGACAAACTCTAACAGGTTTTTTTCTTCTTTCAACAATTCTAGCTCCATTCAGTTTCACCTTCCGACAACTTGGCCATTTTTCTCTTTTCAACTGCATTGCAATTCGCGCATTTCAATATTTCTTCGAACTCTTCCAACGCAAAACGGCAGTTCGAACAATACGCTTTCACCACTCCCAACATGGGTTCTGCAGTAGCGAGTTCGACTCCATACGGGTTGACTTCCACCACTTTCGCCCGAACCAAGTCTCCAATGCAAAACAAATCGTCCAAAGATTTGACAAAATTGGGAGACACGCGCGAAATCATCACAGAAGCGGAACCTTGCAAAATTTTGCGCGGAACTCCACCCTTTTCCGCGCGCAACAATTCCAACACGAGCATATTGTCTTTCACGAGCGCGACTTTTCCCAAAACAATCGAGCCAATGTCAAGTGGAACAACTGGCTTGGCGATTTTTTGCACGTTCACTTCGTGATTGTGCTCGTCAAAAGTTGGAACTCCCAACGCCTGCGAAAACACCCTGCCCTCTTCGTCCAAGTACGTGTTGGCTCCCGACGCATACTCTTCTTCGACCGCAAGAAATTGTCCGGGAAAAACGAGCGAATCTTTTTGCTTCACGAATTCACAACCTTTAAATGCATCCTTTCCCTACAATAGATATCATTCAAACCCCGAGAAGGCTTTTAAAAAGGAAGGGAAAAAACCAATGGTCTTGGAAACTTTGTTCGCTTTGAACACCGTCCGCCGGCATCCGATCGTAATTTTGCTCCAAAGCGTTGTTGTGTCAACACTCGCCATCTGGCTCGCCTTCGCCATCTTTCCCACTTCAGCAAGTATTGCCGCGCTTGCCCTAACGACACTCGGACTTGTTCCCATCATCCAATCCTTGTTGCAAAAAGAAGAAGAAGAAGAAGTGCACGGCCGCAAAAACTCTACCACTGGATTCTTCCAACGCCACGTGGATTTGTTACAAGTGTTCGGCTGGCTGTTTGTCGGATTAACGCTATCCTATACAGCGTGGTTTTTGGTGTTGCCAGAATCTCCACAAAACGTTTGCGTGGGAGCATTCTGTTTGGACATTCCCGTCAAAGAAAAAGTATTCGGCGAACAAACTTCCACGTTGAACGCCATCCGCGGCATGTTCGCGGCCTTCAACGTGCAAGAAGCGTGCAAGGCCGGAAACACGTTCCAATGCACGGAATACATTTTCACCAACAACGCAATCGTTTTGGGCTTGGCCATTATTTTGAGTTTTCTCCTCGGAGCCGGAGCGCTATTCTTGCTCGCATGGAATGCCAGCGTTCTAGGAACCCTTTTCGGCCAAATCGGCACGGCCGCCAAAGGAGCCGGAAGCTTGGCAGTTGTTTCCGCCATTATCGTGGACGCGGTCGGAAGAAGCAGTTGGGCCTTGTTCGAAATCGGAGGATATTTCATCGGAGTCATTGCCGGCGGAATCATTTCCGTGAGCATCGCCCATGGAGACGTGGGAACGCCAGAATTCGACCAAATCGTCAAAGACGTAATCTTGTTGATTGCAGTCGCTTTCGTGTTAGTATTGTTGGGTGCGTACGTGGAAGCGTTGTGCATTTCCAAAGTCGTCTGCGGCTAGCCCATTCCGTAGGGCTAATCCGGCGTACCATCTTCGCCTTCGGCTCGATGCTACTTGGTTCGCAACAAACAGTTCACTTTTTTTCTTCGGCTAGCGTTTTTTCTTTTTCTTTCTCGGTTTGCGAGCGCGCTTGCGCATGGGAGAAATATTGCCGACGATTTTTTTCAACGCGGGCGCGTACTTGCGCATCAAATCCTCGATCTGGGTTCCGGAATATCCTGCAGTAACCGCCTTGGCCAAATCCGTGAGTTCCATGGGAAATATGAGTTTGGTGGAAGGAGATTCGCCAAGCTTCTCTAAACCTTTGATGTAATAGTAGGCCAGCGCTTTGTCGCTCAAGTGTTCGGCCGCGTCGCGCACAGCCTCGATTTCGCTTTGCTGGGCTTTCGCGCCTTCCATGCGCGCGAGCTTTTTTTGCTCGGCCGCTTTTTGTTCGGCAAACGCTTGCGAGATTTGGTCCGGAACTTTCAAGTGCTGGATTTCTACCGCTTCAATGGAAACTCCCCACGCGTCCGCAATCTGTCCCAGTTTCAGCTTGACTTCTGTATTCAATTTTTCGATGCTCGAAATGAGTTCCGACAAGCTCAATTCTCCGGCCGCGTCGCGAATGCTCGCCACGACAAACTGTTCGGTGCCCCTCCTATAATCGTCAATTTCGATGACGGACTTTTTCACGCTTTCCGCGTCTTTCTTCACGAACAAGTAGATGATGGCGTCTATTTTCACAATCACTTTGTCTTTGGTGATGACTTCTTGCGGCTTCACGTCAATGGTTTGCGTGCGCAAATCCACTATTTTAAAAGTTTCAACAACCGGCCAAATCAACATCCAACCTGGTCCGCCCACGCGCCGAAACTTTCCGAACGTGAAAATCACCGCGCGCTCGTACTCTTTCAGCGTGAGCAAAAAATCGTAACGGCTCACAAGCGCGAACAGGAAAATCAAGACGACAGTGATGACGCCAAGAAAGGCATAACTGCCGATCAAGTCCTTGTAGAGAAAGAACGCGGAGACTACGATAACGACCAAGGCCAGCACGAGCAGGAAAATCATCTGCTTGATTCGATAGCTCTCCAATTCTCCCAAACGCTTGGCCATAATCCATTCCTTTTCGCAAACAGTTAAATAGACAATTTCAGACTATATTAAACTGAGAGAGACCATGGTAGACATCAAATCTGTATTAGTTGTTTGCGTCGATAGAGACGACGATTTTGGACGAAAGGCGGGAGTCGAAGGCCCGGTTATCGGAAAAAAAGACGTGTTGAACGCGGCCGCCAAGCTCGCGTTGGCAGATCCGGAAGATTCGGACTCGAACACGGCTTTTGCCGCCATCAAAAAACTCGAAGAGGCGAAAAAATCCTACAACAATGCCGAAGTGTGCATTTTGACGGGAAAAGGAAAGACGGGAACTGAAAACGACAAGCGCATTTACGACCAGTTGGAAGAAGTGTGGAAAAAGTTTCCCGCAGACGGAATTATTTTAGTGACTGACGGAGCCGAAGACGATCAAGTAATACCGCTATTGCAAAACCGCGCTCCCATTGTCGGAAAAGAAACCGTGTACGTGAAACAAGCCAAAGAAGTCGAAGGCGCGTATTATGCAGTCAAAGAAGCGTTGAAAGACCCGGTCATTTCCAAAATCGTGTTTGGAATTCCGGGAATCATTTTGCTGCTCGTTTTTGCATTGCCGAGCTATTTTAGCACCCAATTATTGATCGGGGTTTTTGGAACGTTTTTGCTATTGTACGGATTCGGAATATGGGATAGAATTTCGGCCATTATCCGCATTATTTCCAAAAGCATTGTCGAACAACGCAGTTCCTTTCCCTTTTATTTGGCCGCGGTATTCACTTTCGCGTTCGCGATTGTAAACTCTTACTTGCTCTACTGGCAAACAACGAACGTGGAACTCGTCGCGCGGATTTTGAACATTGCATTGAGCTTCATCTTCGTGTTTGCGATTGCAACGGAAGTGTTTGTACTGGGAAGAGCCATTGACATGGTGCATTTCAAACGCGCGTTTTTATTGAGAAAATACTTGCTCATGTTCGTCTCCGCCATCTTGATCTATTTCATCCTCGACTCGGCCAAGCGCGTGTTTCTCGGAGAAAGCGACTTGTTGTATTTCTTTTTGACAATCCTCGCATGCTTTGGAGTGTTTTTCGTCGCCTACCGGGCTTCGAAAGTGTTCGACGTGCGCAACAAAATCACCAAACTGTTAATCGGACTTCCCGTGTACAACAAAGCCGGAGAATGGATTGGCAAAGTGGCCAATGTAGACTCTGAAAAACAGTCCATCGAATACACGCCCATGAAAGGAAAAGAGAACGTGAAAGCGAAACGCAGCGAGTTTTCCTACTTCGACGGAAAACTCAAACTCGCGGCGTGAGCATTTTATAGCATTCCCTTCTTTCTATTATTCAAATGAACGACTATTTAGTGGACCAAGTGGACGAGCGAGACAGTGTGATTGGACAAGTTTCGAGAAAGGACGCGCACGAAAAAAGAATCCTCCACCGTGCGGTGCACGTGTGGATTTTTGACAGCAACGGAAAAATTCTGCTCCAAACCCGCGCCGGAAAGGGAGACCACGGCGACGGATTGTGGGACGCTTCTGTCGGCGGGCACGTGGATGCGGGGGAATCGTACGAAGTTGCCGCTGAACGGGAAATGAAAGAAGAATTGGGGATTTCGGGAAAGCCCGCATTCGCATTCAAACTCCGCGGAGACGATCCAATTTTTCCCCACTATTGCTCGTGCTTCATCTTCTCCCACAACGGCCCCTTTCACACCGACCCGCAAGAGACTGCCGAACTCAAGTTTTATTCTCCGGAAGAACTTTCGCAAAATATGAAGACAGTTCCAGAACGGTTTACGGCCGAAACGCGCATCGCATTAAAAAAAATCCTGCAAATTGAGGAGAAAGCATGAAGTACGAATTTTCCAACGAGTGGACGAACCGCTGCCGCGAAATCGCGCAAAAACTGGAACTGGACCACATCGACTTGGAACGAGTTTCTTGCGTGAAATCCCAGGGAACCAAAACGCGGAGAACCATTGCGCGCATTCACACCATTGGAAAAGTGCTCCAGCTCGGAATGAACGTTCCGCCGCACTATGTGATTGAATTGATTTCCGAACAATTCGACCGCGAAAGCGAAGAAGAAAAAACCAAAACCCTCATCCACGAATTGCTGCACATTCCGCATTCTTTCGGCGGAGGATTCCGCGGACACAAACACTACGTGAACGAGAGAACCGTGAAAGAGCACTTTGAACGGTTGAAGCTCTAAGCGTGCGCGGGCTTCAAGAAGCGGTTCAAGTTCACTTTCATCAGCTTTTTCAGCGAAACAATGAGGGGATTCCGCTCGTGGCCTTTTTCCAATGCAATGTCCAACACGTCCGAAAGCGTTTTCGCGCTCGAAATTTTGATCTTTCCCTGCTCGTACTCGGGCAAAACAATGTCCTCAAGGTTGGAAAGGGGAACGATGACTTCCTTGAACCCAGCTTGCACGGCGGCAGAAACTTTCGCGCTGACTCCGCCCACGGGCAGCACTTCTCCGCGCACCGAAAGCGAGCCAGTCATTGCCACGTCTTGGCGGATGGGAATTCTTTCAAGAGCGGAAACGACGGCAGTAGCAACCGAAACCGAAGCACTGTCGCCTTCCACGCCTTCGTAGGTTTGCAAGAACTGAATGTGAATGTCGTACTGGGAAATGTCTTTGCCGGAAATCTTTTTCACCAGCGCGGAAACGTTCTGCACGGCTTCTTTGGCAATCTCGCCCAATTTTCCAGTCGCAATGATTTTTCCTTCGGCTTTGGAAGCGGCAGGCGCGACTTCGGCTTCGATGGGGAGAACCATTCCCGCATCGCCATCAGCGGAAACCGCCAAACCGTTCACACGGCCTACAGCACTTCCTTTGGACAAAAACACTTCATAGTCTTTTCGGCTTTCCAACATTTTCGAAACCATTTGCTGTTCCAGAGTGCGTGCACTGCGCTTGGCGGCGAAAACATCCTCGGCCAAAACAAGAGAGTGATTTTTTTCCTTCGCAATGTCTCCGGCCGCGCGCACCAAACCGCCCAAATCGCGCAATTTGAGCGTCAACCGGTTTTTTCTGTTCGCACGACGGCGCGCTTCGAACAAAATCGATTCCACGGCGCCGCGGGAAAAGTGGGAAATTTTTCCGTCCTTGCGCACTTCTTGAGCGACGAACTGGAAAATCTTGTCTCGGTTTTCCGGAGTGTCGGGCATGTCCGCGTTCATGTACACTTCATACCCGTAACCTCGAATGCGCGAGCGCAACGCAGGATGCACTTTTTCCAAGTCTTGATAGTTGCCCGCTGCAACCAAAACAAAATCGCACGGAACGGGTTCGGTGCGAGTGGTGGCTCCGGAAGACATTTCACTCTGTCCCGTAATCGCGTATTTCTTTTCCTGCATCGCTGTAAGCAATTCTTGCTGCGCACGCGGAGAAATGGTTGAAATTTCGTCCAAAAACAACACTCCGCCGTTCGCGCGGTGAACCATTCCAGGCTCTACCCTCAAATGCGCGGGAGTTCCCAATCCACCCGAGTTCGAAACGAGAATGTCTTCCACAAAAACGTTTCCGGTTTCGGTCGTAACGTTGTACACGTGGCCCTTATGGGAGCGTTTGGACACTTTGGGAGAAACCAGTTCCGTATCAAACGCGGGCATACTGAATAACCGTTCAACGATTTTAAAGGGTTGTTGGTTCGAACGCGACACTGCCACCATTCGGAACTGGCTTTCCAAGACTTTGCCGATGGGCGATTGCGCCCGCGATGACTTTTTCCATGCGCGCCTTTTTATTCCCCGCATAACGCAATCGAAACAAGTCGTTAAAGTGAAGCACTCTCCAAAATGTTGTGCGGACGAAGATTCGATAATTGGCTGTTACAAAGCCGTCTTTTCGCAGGCTACCTGCAGAACTGTTTTTGTTCACGTTGCCCGTGGTCGAAATTCCGACCGATTCGAGAAGCGATTCGACGCTTTTCAAAAAGTCCAGATGCTCTCTTTCAAGTTCGAGTATTTTGGAAACGCCGAGCGAAAAATCCGTAAAACGGAATTTTCCGCGAGAATCTGCCCGATACCTTACGACAGAAGCTTCTGCGGCGAAATAACCGTCCAAAAAAGCAAGCTTCAAATTCTCCATCGAAGAGCCAAGCCAGTTTGGAAGAGAGTAAACCTTTGTAATCTTGTCCCCAACGGGAGCGCCCAGCGCGACGAAAAAGCGGATTACGGCGCGGTCGTAACAGCGCAAATTGTACGAGTGACCATACTCGCCCCCTTCCACAATCTGGGTTTTGCCGCGAGCAAAAGGAAACACCTCCAACAAGTCAGCAAGCCACAAATCAATGTCGCGCTTGTCCGAAGAAATGAACGCAATGTTGTTCAAGCGGCAGTCGATTCCGCCATCGCCGAACAAGGTTCCCAGCATGTTCAGAACGAGCGGAGCGTGCTGGTGCGAGGAATCGAAGGGAAGCAATCCCGCCGCTTCCAGTTTTTTCACGGCCTTCAACGGAAGCGGAACTGCGCGCTTGACTCCTTTTGTGTGCCACCATCGAGTTCGTCCTTTCGGAACGCCCAACAGTTTGGCGCAGCGCTTGTAACCCAAAGAAGGATTTTCTACGACGAGTTTTTGATATTCGCTATATTTTTGGCACGAAAATTGTTCGTTCGAAGAATAGGTATCGATGACGGATTGCGCGTCCACGAGCACGATTTCACCCTCTACACGCTTTCGCTCTCCGCGCTTTAAAGCGCTTCGAGAGCAATTTTCCGGTCGAACATTTTCGAAATTTTGAGGAAACAAGCCGAACCGCAGCGCAAGTCGAAGAAAAACAATTCCGCAAAAGGAGATGGAAAGGGACTGGACGAAAAATTGAACTAATTTTCTTTTTTCTGCCAGAAAAACAATTCTTCCAACAATTTGAGCGTTTCAGTCGGTTGCTTTTTAAAATTGGAAAAATAAACTTTGCCAGATTGCTCATCTTCGATGATGACTTGAAAAGTTTGGCTTTTGTTGTAAATGCATTTGACGGCGAGAAAGTGATTATGCCAAGGAACGCATGCTTCATTGAATCGTTTTGCCAAATCCACAATTTCAACGTTTCCCAATTCAATCATAAAATTAGCCCAGCACTTTGACCAATTCGGTTTTGACGAGGCGGAAGAGCTTGTCTCCGGCGGAAATCGTTCCGGCTTTCTTGCTCGCGTTCGAAGTGAACACCTTGTGTTCGGGAGTGAGAATGACTTTCTGCATTCCGCTCTCGATTTCGATGAGCTCGCCTTCGAAGGGCTGGCGGTTCATTGAAAGCACGCGAGAGAGAACGGGCTTTCCGTTTTTCATTCCAATCGTGAAAATTTTTTCTTCTTCAGGAAGGAAAATTGCTTCCTGGCCTTCAGGCGTGCGAATCACTTCTTTGGAATATTTTTCAAACATCTCGCCCCAAAGCGCATTGAAGGCTTTTTTCTCAAATTCAATTCCGTTTCTTCCTTCTTTTTGCAAAAGAAGCTCGTTAAAGCCGTAATGACATTGCAGCGGGTCGTGACGAACGTCCCCGAGTAAACTTCCCGCGCGCGCTCCAGTAGCGTCGAAAAACGGCGCACTCTTCTTGCTCGAATTGTCCACCAATAGTTTTGGAATGGGCGCTCCGCCGCGCACGCGCACTTGCGCGCCCAATGCAAGGCCTACCAACACGAACCCGCCGAGCAGGAGCAAAGCAGCGTAAATGATGTCGGAAATCCAATGCCACGACCAAATCACGTACGCGAACAAAAACCATCCCAGCGAAAGCACGAAAGACAACAAGCGCGAATTTTGTTCGGCCTGGCGCGCATCCAACCGCTTGTGGTGCAGAATTTTTTTCCCCTCTCCCGCTTTCACCAAGCGTACTTTGGGATTGTTCGAATCCATTTTGTTGGGGTATATTAGAACGTCTTGCAATTGTTGGACGGGCAAAATTTGCGCCAACGCTTGTGCCAACATACTTTTTCCGGTTCCCGGAATGCCGATCAACAATACGTTGCGCTTTTGCGAAGCCGCTTTTTTGATTAACTCAACACCCTCTTCTTGGCCCAACACTTGGTCGACCATGGAATCAGAGACTGGAATTTCGGCCGTGGACTGGATGGAAGCATACCGTGCTTTCGCCTTTCCCATGCTCGAAATAGGGTTGCGAGGTTTTTAAATCCCTTCCGAGTCGAATTGGAGAATATGCGCATCCAATTGACGTTTTTGGGAACCGCCGCGAGCACTCCAACGGCCGAACAAAACCTGTCCAGCGTGAGCTTGGTTTTTGAAGGAAAACAGTTGTTGTTCGACTGTCCAGAAGGAACCCAGCGCCAGATGATGAAAGCATCGTTGTCCTTCTTGAAAGTGGATGCCATATTCTTGTCTCACTTTCACGCCGACCATATTTTGGGATTGCCGGGATTGCTGGCAACGAATGCCATGCACCAGCGCTTCGACACTTTGTACATCATCGGACCGAAGGGAGTGGCGCGCAAAGTCGAACAAGCCGTGAAATTGGCCAACATTGGAATCCCGTTTCCCATTGAGTTTGTGGAATGCAAAAGTGGAACTGTCTTCGAATCCGAAAAGTTTTCCGTGCGCGCGTTTCCCTTGAAGCACGAAATCGAATGTTGGGGATATGTGTTCCACGAAAAAGTGCACGAGGGAAAGTTTGTTCGGGCCAAGGCCGAAGCATTGGAAATTCCTGAAGGGCCTTTGTGGCGGCAATTGCAAGAAGGAAAAAGCGTCAAATCGAAGGGAAAAATTTTCAAGCCCGAACAAGTATTGGACTATGCGCTTGCGCGAAAGGCGAGAAAGGTTTCGTTCGTCTTCGACACTGCACCTTCTGCAAGCATTGTCAAAGCCGTGCACGACAGCGACGTGCTCGTGCACGAAGCCTCATTGCTGGAAGAGTTGAAAGAACGGGCGAAGGAGCATTTCCATTCGACCGCCAAACAGGCTGCGGAACAAGCCGTGAAAGCCAACGCGAAACAATTGCTGTTGTTCCACTATTCTCAAAGGCATTCGCGCGAAGAAATCGAACAAGAAGCGCGCAAAGTTTTCAAAAACGCGCGATGCATGAAAGACTTGGAAAAAGTTGAATTGTGAAATAGTTTCAGAAAATAATTGATATTTTATGCGAAGTCTAAAACAAAATCGTTTTCTGCATGCATTAGGAACGCCCGTGAAATTGGAAAACCAAAATCTCATCGCGGGGAGAGAAAGTGCCCAATGTGCGGCAAAAAATGGCCTATTAACACTTTTCGTGACGGTCGAACTTGGAGCGAATACTGTCCAACTTGCAGAAAAGATGAACTGATTTGATTTCTGGAAAAAATAAGTTCTGGCAATGTAGGACCGAGCAACAACGACCCGATTCGAGCAATGCTCGAATGGGCCCATTCGCCAACAGGCGAATCGGGAGGTCGTACGCGGACGAGGCCTATGCAATGGCCTAGATCCAGCGCTGGTTCGATTCGAGGAGTTCGCATTCGGCGGCGAATCTTTCAAAAGAATCGAATTCTTTCAACATGGCTTTGTAGGCTTTGGCGTCTTTTTTGAACTCGACTTCCAACGGGTCGCGTCTGAGAGAGCGCTTCAATGCAGCGTACTGGGCCATCAGGGATTTTCGACTGACAACAGAGAGGGCGACTGTCTTGGACTTTCCCGTCATAATTCCAGCTTCTCGCCCGGGTTCATGACGTGGACTTTGGTTTTCAAATTGGATTTTTCAATGCGTTGCTTGAATTCGAAAGGGTCTACGCGAATGCTTTCAAACGTGTTGTAGTGCATGGGAATGACGATTTTCGGTTTCATGGACTTGGTGGCTTTCACCGCATCGATGATGTCCATTGTAGTGAGTTCTGTGGTTTGTTCGGGACCGCCTCCAATTGGGAGCAGAGCGATGTCGGTCTTCACGTGTTCCAACTCGTCCAACAATTCCGTGTCTCCGGCGTGAAAAAGCTTTGTCCCATTAAATTCGAGCAAGAAAGAGAGCGGATAGAACGAGCGAGGGTGGTGGGCGCAATAGGCTTTGATGGAAACGCCGCGCAGTTGGAGTTTTGAATCCACGTGCACGGGAACTTTTTGGCGCGAAGAAATGTCCAACTCGTTCAACACCGCATCGTGCGCCACAACTAAAGTGTCTTGTTTGGCGGCAATCCGTTCAATCAAGGGCTTGTCGAAGTGGTCGGGGTGTTCGTGCGATATTAAAATCATGGAAACGTTTTTCAGGTCTTTTTCGGAAGCGAAGGAAGGAATCAAGCGTTTCATGGATTCGCACGAAGGGTTTATGAAAGGGTCAATGAGAATGTTTCTGTCCAGGCCGAGTTGGAAAAACGAGTGTCCCAAAAACTGCAAAAACGCCATCAAACCCCTATCCTATCTACTATGGCAATAATAGGGTTAAAAACCCGAAATAGCGCCAAAGTTTCAAAGAATAAGAATAAAAGACCCAAATCGCTTTTGAATTGTCCATGCGCGCAGTATTTTTTGTCCTCGCATTTCTCCTGCTGGCAGCCACGATTCACGCGGCAGAACTGACCGGCCAACAATACTTCATTTCCGTGCAAGAAAATGCAACCGGAAAAATCGTCGAACTGTATTATTTCAGCTTTTTGGACAGCGCAGACAAGGAAGAGTTCCAAAAAACCGTCCAAAAAAACGGCAGCAGTTTGCTGGCATGGCAAGCGTTCGACTCCGACATCCACATCCACTTTGGAGAATTGTCCGACGTGGCCAATGCGACATTCCAATTCGACGCGGAATCCGATGCACTCGTTTTGCAGTACGACGCCGACTATGCGATTGTGCAAAAAACCGCGGAAGACCCGCGCACTGAAACGTGGACGTTCAATTCCAAACTCTTCCGCGAATTCGACAAAGGATCCATTTACGTCATTCCCTCCACCAGCACAGTGGATATTGTACTTCCCTTGAACGCTATCGTGGTCAACGTGCCGGAAAAGGCAGTCGTTTCTGAAAACAGAATCCGGTTCTCGAATGTGTCGCAAACGAGTTTGGACATCCAATACACGCTTCCCAAAACAATTGCTCCCGCGCCCGACACGGCCACGTTGTTGAAAGAATTTTTCGACAACCGCTTCAACTTGATCATTGTCGCCATTCTCATCCTGTTTTTAGTATTTGTCTTGTGGAAGCGCAAAGAAGTTGGAAAAAAAATCGAAGACTTTGTCGTGGCACATTCAGAAATTCTCCCCAAAGAAGAAATTCCCATCGATATTGAAACATAAACGGCCTTTTTTAGAAAAAACCCGATTTTTGCAAGAGGCATCGAAAGATGCCTCGCGAACTCGGCCTACGCAATGGCCGAATGGGCCCTTTCGCGTTCACGCGAAACTGGAGCTTGAGGAAAAACGACTTCGCCTTATTTTTCGTTGACCCAGCCGGAAAACAAAAGCGCAATCACGAGATTCAACAAAATGTTGGCCATGCTTCCGAACGCGGGCACATTCACAAACCCCAACGGCTGCAAGGGATTGGAAATGCCTTGAACAGACGCTACCAAATTCAACAACACTTCGAACAAAATGACACTGACTGCCGTCAATGCCAAAAAACCAGAAACGCTTTTACGATCTCCCAACGCAATGCCGCCAATGACTCCCGCCAACCCCACTCCCACCAGTTGGAACAAGAACAAGGATTGGGAAACAACGCCGAACAAGGCGCCCAAAATGAGCGCGCCCACTCCAACTGCAAAACCACGTTCTGTTCCATACAAGTATCCGGCCAACACTGCAATGGCAATCAACGGCTGCAAGGCCGAAGAATAGGGGAACAAGCCAAACACAAGCAACAAGACAAAGCCAATGGCAAACAGCAAAACCGACTGGTTTGTTTTTTCTTCCGTCACGCGATTCCCGCCACCCACACCATCAACGCTGTCACGCCAAACCACGAAAACCAGTTTTTATAGTGTCCTAAAAAGACATGCACTGCCAACAACAGCAACAAAAGCAATGGAGAGACAAAAACAGTAATCAATACAACGCCCCAAAAAATCCACTTGTCGCTCCCATCCACCAAAAACCACCACGCTGCCGTCAAAATCGCCAAAAAAGGCAACGAAAAGACTTGCACGGGAAACGGGCTCCACAAGGCAGTCCAAAACACGACCATGTTCGCCCAAAACTGTTGAATCCACCAGTCTAACATAACTGAGTAGCGTGAACAGGTTCTTTTAAACGTTTTTTCGCTTAAAAACCCGCTTTCGGGCGATTTTGGGACGTGACGCGGATTGAAAAAGAATGCGCAAATGCCGGCACGCGTTTTGCACGCTATAATCGTCGGAAACCAGTTTTACTTTTTTTCCCTTTTCTTTCCACTCTGCCGCGAGGGCGAGGCACGAAATGTCGGCTTTGGAAAGTTTCGAATCCCCTATTTTTTCCGCAAACGCATTCAACTTCGAAACGGATTCTGGAGAAGGGTCTGCCATTTCCAGCTCTCCTTTTCGAAGCGCAAATTCTGCCTTTTCGCGAACACTCCACTCTTTCAACTCTTGCAAGCACTTGTTTGACATGGCACACTTTTTCCCCTTGAACGAGAAAGAAGGAGAGTTGATGAGCGCACTCGAATCGAGGACGAAAATTACGGGCATAAAAAACCGACCGACAAAACCTATTTATGGCTTTCAAGCAATCTCTGCAAAAAGCATTGAAACTCTCTCCTGCACTCGCGGAAAAACTCCCTTCCGGATACCAATTGCTGGGAAGCGTCTGCATTTTGAACCTGCCTGTCGAACTCAAAAAGTGCGAGAAAAAAATCGCAAAAGCCGCGTTGAAAGAAATCCCCCAAGCCAAAACCGTACTCGCCAAGCAAAGCGGTTTGAAAGGGAGCATGAAAATCCCCCAATTGAAATTTTTGGCCGGAAAAAAGTCCTTCCAGGCACGCCATGCCGAAAACGGTTGCGTATTCGAATTTGACGTTCGAAAAAGCATGTGGTCGCAAGGCAATATGCACGAGCGACAGCGCGAAACTGCGCAAGCACAAAAAGGGGAAAAAGTGTTGGACTTGTTTGCGGGAATGGGAGACTGGAGCATTCCCCTTTCCAAAAAAGGGTGCACAGTGGTGGCGGTGGAAGCGGAACAAGAAACCTTTAAAGCGTTGGAACACAACGCGAAATTGAACAAGGCACAAATGCAGTGCGTGTCGGGAAACGCGGAAAACGTTTCTTTCGAACAAAAGTTCGACAAGATTTTGATGGGGTGGTTGCCAGCTCCATATTTCGCCTTCGAAAACGCGTTGAAACATTCGCATGCGGGAACCAAAATCTACTTCCACTGCACGGCCAAAGAAAGAGAGGCGGAGCAGCGCTTCCAAGAACTGCAAACGATTGCAGAAGCGTGCGGAAGGCGGGTTGCGTTGGACAACGTAGTGGAAGTAAAAAGCTTCGCGCCGAAAATATTCCACTACGTGTTGGAAGTGAAAGTCGAATGAACGCCCGTTTTGGAATGGTGAAACAACACCACATTGAAAAGTTCGAAACCGCGCTGGAAGAAGGCAAAGTGGATCCGTTGATGAAAAAATTCTGCGTGCGAATCCAAAAGACGAAAAACTATTTCACCACTTCTTCGTGTTCGGGACGGATAGTTTTGCTCGACTTGGACGCGCAAGAACGAAAGAGAAACGGCGCGTTCCACGCCAAATGGCACCGCAAAGTGAAAGTCGAAGAAGTGTGGAAAGCCTTGCACGAAAAGAACGAAAACAACTTGTGGTTCAAGCAAGAGCCGTTCATCCTGCACATCGGCACGCACGACTTGGAACACGCGCAAAAAATCCTCGAAGGCTGCAAGCTCGCCGGTGTGAAGCGTGCTGGAATCAACTCGTTCAAAGACGGAAAGTACATGGTCGAAATCATCGGACACCAAGGCATGAGCTTTTTGGCGAAAGAAAAAGGAACGGTGTTGGCGGACAAACAATTTTTGAAAAAACAGGTCGAAGCCGCGAACCGCAAACTCGAATTGAACTTTCGACACTTGAAACGGCTGGAAAACGAGTTCCACAAAATCCTCAAGTAAAGGAATAAAAGGGCAAACAAGGTAGGAGATAGCATGGATCGTTTGGGAGAAATCGAGCGCAAAACATTGGCTACGTTGTCGACAGAATGGAAGTCGGAAGAAGAACTTTCGAACGACAGCAAACTGCCGTTGGACTCTATACGAAGGGCAGCGGCGTGGCTGACCGAAAAAGGGTTTGCCCAATTGCAAGAAACTCCGCACACCGTTCTCCAACTTTCTTCCGCAGGAAAAAATGTTTTGAAAGAAGGCCTTCCCGAAAAAAAGTTCTTACAAGAGTTGAAAGCACGCAAGGGAAAAGCTTCCATGGCCGAACTCGAAAAAGCCTTGCAAGCGGGAAAAGAATTCCACTACTTGTTTGGAACTTTGAAACAAAAAGCCTTCGTCACCGTATCCAAAACAGAAAAAGGACTCGAAATTGCGCTCACGGGACTTGAAGAAGATTTTTTGAAGATTCCAAGTTTGGAAGAAGAAGTGTTGCAAAAAATCTCGCAAGGACAACCGCTGGGCGAGGCGGAAGACGAAACGTTGTTGCAATTGACCAAAAGAGGCTTGGCGGAGAAGAAAGAAACCGTGCAACGCGCCTACCGCGCTTCTGGAAAAGCGGCCGAAGGTTCGGGTTCGAAAGGAGAAATCAATTTGTTGAACCACGAAATGCTCGAAAGCGGAACGTGGAAACAGAAGGGTTTCCGAAAATACAACCTGCAAGACCCTGTTCCGCCCATTTTTGCCGGAAAAAAACAACCCTACTTGCAATTTTTGGAACACATCCGCTCCAAATTGGTCGGATTGGGATTTCTGGAAATGAACGCGCCGTTGATTGTTCCGGAGTTTTACAACTTTGACGTTTTATTCCAACCGCAACACCATCCCGCGCGCACGTGGACCGACACCTACCAGTTGAAAGCGCCCAAGAGAGGAAAACTGCCCTCGTCGAGCATTGTAAAGAGAGTGAAGGACGCGCACGAGTTTGGG
>CAZHUN010000076.1:0-2609 GCA_964535725.1 uncultured archaeon | reverse complement strand
GGATTTTCTTGTCCGAGAGCGAGAGAAATTTTTTGCAGATTTCGAAGGAAATACCGAGGTCTGGAAAGCACACGATTTCCAAGTCCACCTTGTTGAGCTCTTTTGCAATCTGTCCCGTTTCTTCTTCTAAGCGTTTGTCGCTGATTCCGAGCAGCTGCCTGAAATGGTATTCATAGTCTCCGGCTCCGATGAGCGACACGCGCAGTTTGTCTTTCACTTTTTCAACCTTTTCAGGAACTTCAATATTCTCGCATCAATGGAAGTGGCAAAGTATTTTTGGACTTCCGCCGGTTTGACCCATTTTACTTCTTTGAATTTTTCACCCGCTTTCAACCTGCCTCCAGAAGGGGTGCAATAATAGTACAGCAGCAGGAACTGCTTGTGCTCTTTCGGCGTGCGCGCCCAGATTCCGTCCAGCACTTTCACGCGCAGGCCGGTCTTTTTCCGAATTTCCCGTTTCAAGCCTTGTTCCACGCTTTCGCCGTACTTGGGCCTTCCGCCGGGAAAGCCCCAACCCAGCTTTGGTACGTAGGGGTCTTTTTCCCTTCTTCCAATCAAAATCTTTTTCGTCTTCGAATCGTATACGATTCCCAAGACGTTTACGAGAAAAATTCCACGGTCGAACGAGTTCCAATCCAGTTTTTTCACTTTCCCACGACCTTGTCGATCTTTCGCGCGAGCGCGAAGTCTTTTTCCGTCAATCCACCTGCAGAGTGGGTGGACAGTTCGAGCACTACCTTGTTGTAGAAGATATGGAAGTCGGGATGATGGTCGTAGTGTTCGGCCAATTTCGCGACGCGGTTGACGAAGCGCACGGCGTGTGCAAAGTCTTTGAAAGAAAACGTTCGGCGGAGGATTTTGCCGTTCACTTTCTTCCAACGGGTTTTCGTGCCTGGCATGTTCTATTTTTGGTCGAGCGGGCTTTTATGGCTTTTGCGATGGCGGAGCATTTCGAACGCCAAGGGAATGAACGAGAGGAAGATTACAGCAATGATGGCGAGGGCGAAATTTTCTTTGACGATTGGAATGTTGCCGAAAAAGTATCCGGCAAAGACGAACAAGGCAGTCCACAACAGTCCGCCGATAACGTTGTAGGCTAAAAACGTTCCATAATCCATTCTGCCGATGCCGGCAACAAAGGGTGCGAACGTGCGAATGACGGGAATGAAGCGGGCCAATACAATGGTCTTGGCGCCGTATTTGTGGAAAAAAGTTTCCGTCCGCTGCAAATGTTCGGGCTTCAACCATTTTTCGAACGCTTTTTTTCCGAGCGATTTTCCCAAAAAATAGTTGACGCTGTCGCCTGCTACTGCAGCCGCCCAAAAGACGAAAAACAACGCCCAAACATTCAACGCTCCGCTGGTCGCCAGCGCGCCGGAAACAAACAAGAGCGAGTCTCCGGGAAGAAAGGGAAAGAGCACGATTCCCGTTTCCAAAAAAACGATTCCAAAGAGGATGGCGTACGTCCACACTCCGAACGCGTGCAATATTCCGAGCAAATGCGCGTCCAAGTGGAAAACAAAATCGAGCAATTCGGGAATACCGACCATGGGAGAAAATAACACCAAAACGCTTTTATAGCTCGAATCTGTTGCTCTTCCATGAATATTAGGGGAAGATTCCACACTCGAGAAAGTAGAAAAAAGGAAAAGGGGTTATTGTGGGGGGTGTTTCTCAAAAAAAGAACTGAAATGGAATTGGCCGAAGTTACAGGCGACATTGACTATGAGTACACAGTTAGACTGGGCCGATATTACCCTCATTTTTGGGAGGATGGAAAAATTTTTTTTACTTCCCCCATTATCCGAAAACGCATTTTGGTACTGCTAAAGGACACTTACAATGTTTCCGAAATTTTGAAAAAACAACGCGGAAAAATTGGACAGATAGGCGTCCGATATTATCCAAGTACGAATGTATTACATACTGGAGAAGTCGACCCATTTTCAGAACTTCACTCTTCCCAACGGAAATTGCTGGAAGGAATCGGCCTTGCCTCCTTGGCTGAAAAGTGGATTTTGAAAGATTTGAAAAAGACCTATCCGAATGCCAAAGTTGTTTCTGGGCTCCGAGCAACAGAGGTTAGGTTAAAACAAATCGAAAAGCAGGGCAGAAAGGCCGGAGAATGGTTGCCCATCGACGAGGCGCACGAGCGAATTCGCCAATACGTCTTGTCCAAACACAAAAAATTTGCTACCAAAAAATCAATTATTCATCGGCTATTTCGCAACTGACTCAATGGATTCAACGCAAACCCTTTTATTCATCGAACGTGTTGGCATTATCAATGCCCAAAATTGAATGGTATACGGATTTCGACGATTTTTCGTACAAGCCAAAAAAGAACGATTTGGTGGTTAAATTCCGCTTCGAAGGCGCGCCCGGATTTTCGTTCAAAGAAAGCATGGGAAGAATTGCGAGCGAAAGTTCGATCGGAACGTGGACCACGCTCGCGCGAATTCCCAAAAGGGACAAGCACTTGATGGCCAAAGCGTTCAAACGCGAAGGCGCGTACGTGTACGTGGCCTATCCGTACGACTTGTGGGAAGAGGGAAACATGCCCCAATTGCTTTCGGGAATTGCGGGAAACATTTTCGGAATGAAGGCCG
>CAZHUN010000075.1:0-13099 GCA_964535725.1 uncultured archaeon | reverse complement strand
CTGTGCTCACGCGCTCACGCAGCTACGTGCACCTTTCCGAACGCGAGCTCTGCCAACAAGCGTTGGACATTGCAAAAAATGAACTTAATGAATACGGGTGTTGGATGGAACAAGACCACGTGTTTTCGGTCGACGAGGTATTGAATTTGCTTCGCGCGGCCAAGGAACAGGACTTGGACATTGTTTCCGCGCTGTATGTGGACCGAAAAGACGACCGCAAACCCGTTGCCTACATTCGAAAAGACGGAGAGTATTTGACTCCGTCGACGCTTCCAAACAATTCGCTTCTTGCAGTGGATGCCGTGGGTTTCGGGTTCACGCTCGTCAAGATGAACGTGCTCCAAAAATTGGCGCAAGAATATGGATTGGAAAAAACCTTCAATGTCGTGGATTTGGAAGGAAAAGACTTGGGCCAAGACTTGCTGTTTTGCCAGCTCGCCCAAAAGCAAGGATTCAAAGTTTGGCTGCACACTGGGGTCAAAATCGGGCACGACAATAGCGTGAACTTTCCCTCAGAAAAATTGTTCAAAGAGGAATCCCATGCCTGAAAAACCCTTCAAAGGAATATGGCTGGGAATTCCCGTATACGGTTTCGTTCCTGCAGCCTCTTTTTCGAGCTTTTTGACGGCCATTTCATTGTTGCCAAGGCTTGCAGAGTTTTTTTCCGTCACCACGCACGTGAAAACCTACGTGCATCTCGCAAGAAGGCACATTGCCGAAATGGTGTTGGAGAGCGCGCAGAAGAATGCAATTGATTATGTTTTTTGGATCGACGGAGACAGCGTGTTTTCCGAAAAAGAACTCACCCAACTATTGCTTGCTGCAAAACAAGACGATTTGGACATCGTCGCGGGATTGTACGTTTACAGAATGGACGACGCCAAACCAATCGCGTACGTGAAAGAAGGCGGAAAATGGATCACTCCTTCGCAACTGCCCGCCAACCGCCTCGTGCAAGTGAATTCTGTCGGTTTTGGATTTACACTCGTCAAAGTGGAAGTGATCAAAAAATTGGTCGAAAAGTACGGCCTCGAAAAAGTGTTCAACGTGGTGGACGAAAAAAGAAACGATGTGGGAGAGGACTTTTTATTCTGTCAACTGGCGGAAAAGGAGGGTTTCAAAGTGTGGGTGCACACTGGCGTGAAAATCGGACACGACAACAGCATCCACTGGCCGTCGGAAAAACTCTTCGAAAAACCTCCCGCCAACCCATAGAACCGCACATTCAATTCGCGCACCAATGGATTTTTATAGCTCGAATTCGTCAATCAAACATGCCCGCAAAGCCAGACTGGCTCAAAATCCGCCCTCCTTCGAGCGCTGCCTACGCGCAACTGCAGACTCTTGTACGGCAAAAATCCTTGCACACAGTGTGCGAAGAAGCGCACTGTCCAAACCAGAGCGAGTGCTGGTCGGGAGGCACGGCCACGTTCATGATTTTGGGAGACTCGTGCACGCGAGGGTGCAAATTCTGCCATGTCAAGACCGCTCGAAACCCGCAAGCGTTGGACTTGGAAGAACCGCAAAAGCTCGCCCAAGCCATCCAAGACATGAAACTCAACTATGCCGTCATCACTTCCGTGGACCGCGACGACCTCGCCGACCAGGGAGCAGGGCATTGGAGAAAGTGCATTGAAGAAGTCAAGCGCAAAAATCCAAGCATTTTGGTCGAAACGTTGACTCCAGATTTTCGCGGTTCGTTCGAATGTGTGAAAGAAGTCATCGATTCTGGAATCAATGTTTTCGCGCACAATATTGAAACCGTGCCGCGTTTGCAGTCCCATATTCGCGATCCTCGCGCGAATTATGCGCAAAGCCTTTCCGTGCTCCGCCTCGCCAAAGCATACAAACCTTTATTGTATACGAAAAGTTCCATCATGCTTGGCCTTGGAGAAAGAGAGGAAGAAGTGCTGCAAACCTTCCACGACTTGCGCAATGCGGGAGTGGACATTGTCACGCTGGGACAGTACTTGCAACCGTCTTCCAACCATTTGCCGGTTTTCGAATACGTTTCTCCAGAAAAGTTTGAATGGTTCAAGGAGAAAGCGCTTGAAGCCGGCTTCTTGTACTGTGCTTCTGGGCCGTTCGTGCGCAGTTCGTACAGGGCGGGAGAATTTTTTTTGCAAAACAAGGTGAAAGAGAATGCCTAGCAAAATCATCGCCAAATTCGAGATTCCGTATTGGCAAGTGCTGGACGAGAAAGGGAAATATGATTCAAAATTCGCTCCGAAAGTGTCCAACGAATTGTTGCAGAAAATGTACGAACTCATGGTGGTTTCGCGCGTGTTCGACGAAAAGTGTTATTCGTTGCAACGGCAGGGAAAGATTGGAACGTTTGCTCCGTTGAAAGGGCAGGAGGCCACGCAAATCGGTTCGGCGTTGGCGTTAGGAAAGGGAGATTGGGTGTTTCCTTCGTACCGCGAAAACGGAGTGCACATCGCGTTGGGATATCCGATGTGGCAGTTGTTGCAGTTTTGGGGTGGGGACGAGGCGGGAATGAAAGTGCCCGAAAATGTCAACTCGCTTCCGGTCAGCATTCCCGTGGGGTCGCAACCGTTGCACGCGGTGGGATTCAGCTATGCGTTCAAACTGCGCAAGGAAAAAAAAGTGGCAGTTACTTACTTCGGAGACGGGGGAACCTCGGAAGGGGATTTGAACGAGGCCCTCAACTTTGCGGGAGTGTGGAATACGCCCACAGTATTTCTTTGCTCGAACAACCAGTATGCAATCTCAGTTTCGCGCAAAAAGCAGAGCGCGGCGCAGACTCTGGCGCAAAAAGCCATCGCAGGCGGAGTGGAAGGATTGCAAGTAGATGGTAACGATATTTTGGCCGTGTACAAGGCCGTGCAGTACGCACTCGAAAAGGCACGGTCTGGAAAAGGACCCACTTTTTTGGAATGTTATACGTACAGAATGAGCGACCACACGACCGCGGATGATGCGTCCCGCTATCGCAGCCAGAAAGAGTTGAAAGAGTGGGAGAAGAAGGATCCCTTGTCGCGTTTCAAAACGTTCTTGTTGAAGAAAAAACTGTGGAGTGATGCAAAAGAAAAAGCGTTGTGGGAAAAAGCGCACGCGCAAGTGGATAAGGACGCGGAACGCTATGCTGCTTTGCCCGTGCCAAATCCGGAAGACGAATTCGATTTTTTGTACAGCAAAATCCCAAAAGAATTGGAAAAACAAAAAAAGGAAATGTTGGAATGGTGGAATGCAAAATGAATACGCATATTGTAGGCGCCATCAACATGGCCTTGAAACAAGAGATGGAGCGCGACCAGAACGTCATCATGCTGGGAGAAGACGTGGGCGTGGACGGGGGCGTGTTTCGCTGCACAGAAGGATTGTATGCGAAGTACGGCCCTGAACGAGTCATCGATACTCCGCTTGCAGAAAGTGGAATCGTGGGAACCAGTATCGGCATGGCGTTAAATGGATTGAAGCCAGTTCCCGAAATCCAATTCTCTGGATTCATCATGCCCGCGTTCGACCAAATCTACAACCATCTTTCGCGCTTTCGCAACCGTTCAAGAGGACGTTTTACTTGTCCGGTCACCATTCGCTGCCCCTACACGGGCGGATTCAAGGGATTGGAACATCATGTTGAAAGCCCCGAAGCGTTGTTCGCGCACATTCCCGGAATCAAAGTAGTTACTTCTTCCACTCCTTCGGAAGCGAAAGGATTGCTCGCCGCGAGCATCCAAGATCCGGATCCGGTCATTTTTTTGGAACCCATTCGCATTTACCGCGCCATCAAAGAAGAAGTGAAAGAAGAATGGTACATCATTCCCTTGGAACAAGCGAATGTGGTGCAAGAAGGAAACGATTGCACGGTCGTTTCCTATGGGGCGATGATGCGCGACGTTCTTTCGGCAGTGCCAGAACTTTCCCAGTCCATCGAAGTCATCGACTTGCGCACCATTTCTCCCATGGACTTCGACACCATTCAACAAAGCGTGGAAAAGACGGGAAGATTAGTGATTGTGAACGAAGCGCCGAAGACGTGCGGAGTCGCGGCCGAAATTTCCGCACGCATTGCCGAAGAAAACATTTTGAACTTGAAAGCGCCGATTGCCAGAGTAACCGGATGGGACACGATTTTTCCAGATGCCAAGCTCGAACACGCGTATCTGCCCGACCGACAGCGCATTGTAAAAGCCATTCGCAAGACCTTGGAGTTTTGACATGACGACAGAATTCCGCTTTCCGGACGTGGGAGAAGGAATCCACGAAGGGACTATTGTAAAGTGGTTGGTCAAAGAAGGCGAAGTGGTGCGCCAAGACCAGCCGATTTGCGAAGTCGAAACCGATAAAGCCGTTGTTGAACTTCCCGCGCCCGCTACGGGAACAGTATTGAAACTCCACTTTCCGCAAGGCGCGAACATCCACGTGGGAGACGTCATTTGCACGATTGGCGCGCCGGGAGAAAAAGTGGGAATTTCGACCCCATCCCAAGCAACGCCGTCTCCGTCGCCTTCCCCCCCTTCAACCTCTGGAAGAAAGCCGTCGACGGGAGTGATTGGAGAACTCGAAGAGGCTCCCGAAACTCCTGCACCAAAATCTGCACCCAAAGTGATTGCTCCTACAACGAGCGCTTCCAATGTTCTCGCCACGCCGGCCGTGCGCAAGCTCGCCGAACAGTTGAACGTAGATATAACCAAAGTAAAGGGTTCGGGCAGTGGAGGAAGAATTATGGAAGAAGACTTGCAGGGATTGGAAAAAAAACCCAAAGTCGAACCCTTGCAAGCGCCTAGAGTAACATTTGATTCGTTTGGAGAAGTGTTAAACATTCCCCTTTCACGAGTTCGCAAGACCATCGCCCAAAACATGAGCCGCGCGCACTCTCTTATTCCGCCCGCGACCGCCATGGACGAAGCAGATGTAACCGAGTTATGGAGCGTGCGCGAAAAAGAGAAAGGGGCGGCGGAGAACAAAGGGTTCAAGCTCTCCCTGCTCCCATTCGTTTCGAAAGCAGTGTTGGTGTGTTTGAAAAAGCACCCGTACTTGAACGCGATTCTCGACGAGGAAAAGCAAGCGATTGGCGTCAAGCATTACTACAATCTCGGAATCGCCGTGGATTCTCCGGAAGGGCTTTCCGTCATCGTCATTCCCAACGCGAACAAGAAAACCATCTTGGAACTGGCGAGCGACATGAACAAGTTGAGCGGACAAGTTCGGGATAGGAGCATTTCATTGGAAAACTTGAAAGGGAGCACGTTCACTATTACGAACTGGGGTTCGATTGGCGGCTCGTACGGAGTGCCCATCGTCAACTATCCCGAAGTCGCCATTCTGGGCGTGGGAAGAATGAAAGAAACGCCCGTCGTTCGAGATGGAAAAATTGTCGCGCGCAAAATTCTTCCCCTCTCGCTGACGTTCGACCATCGCGTGCTCGACGGCGCGCAAGTGGCGCGGTTCTTGGAAGACTTGAAAGCGCATTTGGAAGACCCAGCGCTGTTCTTGGTGGATGAATGAATGCAAAAGAAGTCATTCAACACATCGACTCGATTTATGCCAAGTATCCCATTCCAAAAAACTTGAAACAGCACATGCTTCGCGTAACAGCAGTAGCGGAATTCGTTTGCGACCATTGGAAAGGCCCACAAATCGATAAAGACGCCGTCATCGCGATTTCCTTAGTGCATGACTTGGGCAATATTGTCAAAATGAATTTTGAAACCGAGCAAGGGATTTCCATGCTGGAAGAGGAAGACAAGGAAAGAATTGAATATTGGAAGCGGCAAAAAAAGAAAGCAATCGAACGATTCGGAAAGAGCGACCATGATGCAAACAACAACATTGTAAAAGAATTGGGCTTGGAAACCAGTTTGCAGTATTTGATGGAAAATAAAGTATTTGTCCACAACGACATCGTGGCTTCTTCCACAAAATGGGAACTCAAAATTTGTACTTATGCCGACCAACGCGTTGGACCTTTTGGTATTCTGTCGTTGAAAGAGAGATTTGACGATTTCCAAAAAAGATATTTTAACAATCCAGGACCATATGCGGGAATCGACGTTTCAAATATGATTGCCCAAGCGTACGATTTCGAAAAACAAATCCAACAACACGTGGACATTCCATTGGACAACATCGATGATGAATGTGTTTCGCATTACTTGCACAAGTATTTGAGAGACTAGCGCCAACTGGTTGGGCAGACGCTTCCGAAAGTATATTTAACCTCTTGGAAGAAAAGAATGGGTATGAAGGCGGACACGATTACGATTTCCAAGGCAGAATACGCGCGGCTCAAGCGGGCGGAAAAAGTGGACAAGGAATTGCTGGAAGACATTGCTCACGGCATCAAAGACATTCTGGCCGGAAAAGTCAAAGAAGTTTAGAGCGTTTTCGCGAGCTTGTCGATTTCGTCCTTGTACAACGCGAGATGGGAAACGATAAAGTCGATGTCTTTCTGCTGGGCCTTCTTGTCCGAAATCGTCACGAGAAAGACGATGGAATGCTCTTCGTAGACTAAGAACAACAACCGCCTGCCGTCGAACTTTTTCTCGCGAAAAAATTTGTAACCCAACGGCTTTCCCACAAAAGGGTTCGTCTTGAGCTGTTGTTCGAACGCTTCGATTCGAGACGCTTCCGACTTGTCCAACTTGGACAATTTTTGGCCAAACCATTCCGAACGAAAAACGCGAAACATGACGGAAGAAAGTGAATACGATTATAAATACGCTGGCTAGCGCCACTCGTTCCATTCTTTCGCGCCGTACTTTTTCCGCGCCAACAATTCTGCGGTTTCCAATTCGGAATCGCTCCAATCCCCATGCTCGACTTGCTTTCCCGCGCAAAACGAGCGGAGCAGGGATTGGTAGGTTTCGTCGCGCGAGGCGGAACAAAAGTCTTTCACAGAACCCACTCTCTGTTTCACGCTTTCAATCATCTTGTCGGAAATCTTTTCCTTGGAAATGTTGAGCACGGAAAACATGGTTTCCACGTCCAATCCGTACAAGATGGTTCCGTGCTTCAAGAGGATTCCCTTTCTCCGCGTTTGCGCGTTTCCCGAAACTTTTTTTCCTTCCACCAAAACATCGTTGATGGGCGCGAAAGAAGCGTTCAATCCCAATTCTTTCAACGCCGAAACCACGCAACCGCAAATCTCTTGATAGGATTCGGTAATCCCTTTTGGAAATATGGATTCGGGCGCGAGAATGGAATACGTGATTTCGCCTTCAAAATCGTGGTAGACGGCGCCGCCGCCAGTAGAACGGCGGACGATGTCAAAACCCTTTCGAGCGCACTCTTCCACGCGAACTTCTTCTTTCAAGTTTTGAAAGTATCCAATCGAGACTGCTGAAGGATTCCACTGGTAGAAGCGGAGCGTGGGTGGAGAAAGGCCTTGCGAAATGTGGTCCAAACAGGCTTCGTCCAATGCCATGTTCATCGCGGCATTATTCGATTCCAATTCGATGACTCTCCAGTTCATTTCAACGCCTCTGCAATGGTTTCGGCTAAGTCTTTCGGCGATATTCCCACGAATTGCGCGCCTTGCTCGTTCAATGCGTGAACGATTTTTTCTTCCAACAATTGGGAAGAAATGGGAATAGGAAGACCTTTCATACAGTTTTCGACACTGGCTAGCGCGGTTTCAGGGTGGAGGAAAAAGTCTCCAGAAATTTGGACGAAATTGATGTGAGACTCAAAATCTACTGCTACTTTGACGAGCTTTCCGCCAAGCACTTTTCGTTGGGCTTTTCCAAGCATGAAAGGAATTGGAAAGAAAACACGTATAAATGCAAGCCGAGCAAGCTAGTCCCATCGAGCTTGGCAAAGATGGGACGCGGACCAGCCCTACCAATGGGCTAGCCAGAGGGCATGCCCAAAAAGTCCAGTTTTTCGCGCGTTTCGGGAGGAATTTTTTCGGGACTCCACGGCGGTTCCCAAACCAATTCGATTTCGCAAGCTTTGATTCCGGAAACGCTTTCGATTTTCGACTTGGCTTCCATTTGAATGAAACCGGCAGTCGGACAGCCGGGAGAAGTGAGGGTCAAACGGATGTGGACTTTTTCTTCCGAAATTTCAACTCCATAAATGAGGCCCATTTCGACAATGTTCAACCCAAGTTCGGGATCGATGACCATGGTGAGGGCTTCTTTGACTTTTTGGCCCAATTCCGTGGAAGGAAAAGGGTCGGCATAGGAGTCGGAAGCGCCTGGATTGGAGGACACGTTTTGGCCTTCGCTGGGGGATTGTTCGTCCATAACGGAAAGCGAACCAAAATCCTTTAAAAGACGTGTGAAACCTATTTCATGCGAAAAGTATGACCATTTCCTTGCAACGCTACGCCCCGTGTTTTGACACCTTGTCCAACGAGCTGCGCTTGCACATTTTGGAACAACTGGCTAAAAAACCATTAAACGTGGAACAATTGGCGAAAAATTTGAACGCGGAACGAAGCCGGGTTTCGCACTCTCTCAAAATGTTGCGCGACTGCCATTACGTGGAAGTGCAACCAAAAGGAAAAGAGAGAGTGTATCAACTGGCAAAGGGAGTGTTGGACGAAGTGGGACAGGGAAACGTGTTCAAGTACATGGACGCGCACATCGCAAACTATTGCAATTTTGAATGTCGAAAAGAGGGGGGAACCAATGGCGTTGCTCGAGATTAGAGACTTGCACGCGGAAGTGGATGGAAAGCCTATTTTGAAAGGCATCAACCTTTCGTTGAACGAGGGAGAGATTCACGCCATCATGGGACCCAATGGCAGCGGAAAAAGCACGCTCGCTTCGGTGTTGATGGGCCACCCCAAGTACAAAGTAACGCAGGGAACAGTTTCGTTTGACGGAAAAAACGTGTTGGCATTAGAGCCTTTTGAACGCGCGAAACTGGGATTGTTTTTGGGATTCCAGTACCCGTTTGAAATCCAGGGAATTTCGTTGAACAATTTTTTGTGGACGGCGTTCAAAACCCAAAAGGGAGAGAATGCGAAAAAGCTGGGTGACTTTCGCAAGTTCGTGTTGGAAAAGATGAAAGTATTGAAGTTGGAAGAAGGGTTTGCCAAACGAGAATTGAACGTGGGATTTTCTGGCGGAGAAAAAAAGCGCGCCGAAGTATTGCAAATGCTCGTGTTGGAACCACGCCTTGCTATTTTGGACGAAACCGACTCTGGACTGGACATTGACTCGTTGAAATTGGTTGCGGAAGCCGTGCGGCACTTGCGCTCTCCGAAATTCACGGCATTGATTATTACGCATTACAAGAGAATCTTGAACCATGTCGAGCCCGACTTTGTGCACGTGCTGGCGGACGGAAAAATCATCAAAAGCGGCACGCAAGAGTTGGCGCACGAGTTGGAAGAGAAAGGATACACGTGGTTGTTGAAAGAGGTCCAAGCATGAGTCAAGAAACCGCTTTTGTCAAGGATTATTCCAAGTACGCGTTCCACGATTCGGAAAAGCCGGAATTGCAATTAGAGAAGGGATTGAACGAAGAAGTGGTTCGGCAGATTTCGGAATTGAAGAACGAGCCGAAGTGGATGTTGGACTTTCGCTTAAAATCCTTGCAAGTGTTTTACAAAAAGCCCATTCCCAAATGGGGCGGGGACATGTCGGAAATCGATTTCGACGATATTACATACTATTTGCGCCCTTCTTCGAAGACGCAGGACAAGTGGGAAGACGTTCCCGAGTACGTGAAAAACACGTTCGAAAAATTGGGCATTCCCGAAGCGGAAAAGAAATTCTTGGCCGGTGTGGGCGCGCAATACGATTCCGAAACTGTATATCACAGCATTCGCAAAGACTTGAGCGAAAAAGGCGTTGTATTTTTGGGAATGGACGAAGGGTTGAAACAATATCCCGACTTGGTCAAAAAATATTTTGGAACTGTCATCCCGAAAGAAGACAACAAGTTCGCCGCGCTGAACAGCGCCGTGTGGAGCGGCGGTTCTTTTGTATACGTTCCCAAAAACGTGAGTGTGGACATTCCCTTGCAAGCCTATTTCAGAATTAACGCGGAAAAAATGGGACAATTTGAACGCACGCTCATCATCGCAGACGAGGGAAGCAAAATTCACTACGTCGAGGGTTGTACCGCCCCGCAATATTCGAGCAAATCCCTACACACGGCAGTCGTCGAAGTGCTCGCGCTTCCCGGAGCGCACGTTCGATACACAACCATCCAAAACTGGGCCAACAACATTTACAATTTAGTAACGAAACGCGCCATGGCGCACAAAAATGCCACTGTGGAATGGGTGGATGGAAACTTGGGCTGCTTAACGGCGGACACGAAAGTTTTTTTGAACAATAATGTGAAAAATATCAGCGAAGTAGAAGTTGGAGAGTTTGTATATTCGCTGACTCCAGAATTCGAAATTTCGAGGCAAAAAATTGTCGGGAAAAAAATCAACCCGCCCCGAGACGTCTATGAAATTTCAACCGAAAACCACCGCAGCGTAAAAGCGACCTCCAATCATCCGTTCCTAGTGGCGAGAAAAAACGGAACGTTGGATAAAATTTCCTGGATGCCGTTGGAACAAATCAAAGCCGGGGATAAGATCGCTATTTCGGGAAACATTCCTGACCATGGAAGGGCGATGGATTTACCAAAAATTTTGCAAAAAGGACTGAAGAAAGTGCGCTTTCCGGAAAAGACCTCGGAAAATTTGCTTTGGTTGTTGGGATTCTATATCGGAGATGGATACAAGGATCGACAGCGAACGTACTTTGCAGTTCCAGAAACCGACAAGTCTCACGAAAAGGTAAAGAAATTGATGAAAGAATTGTTCGAACTCGATATGGGAAAGAGAGGGGTCGTTCTTCGAACGTCTTCTATCGACTTGGTGAAATGGTTGCATGAGTTGGGCTTGAATGGAAAAGCGAAAGAAAAACGCATCCCCGATTGGGTGTACAAGCTTCCCGCATCGCAGAAGCTCTCCTTCATTCAAGGCTATTTGGACGCGGACGGTTACATGCGGCACAACCACAAAAACAAATCAATTTCGAGCGCGAACAAAGCGCTTTTGGAAGATACAAAAAACCTGGCTATTTCGTGCGGTTTGAACCCGTTGAAAATCAGTCAATGGACAAGAAGAGACAAGCTCAAACTCGCCAAAGAGGTGAAAGAATATACAAACTATTTCCTCTACTTTGGTGAAATGGCCATGGAAAGCCCGATTTATTTCGCGCGGGTGAACCAAATAGAACCGAAAGGAAAAGAAGTTACATACGACATCGAAGTGGAAGGAACACACAATTTCATTGCTAACGGGGTTTTCGTGCACAACAGCAAACTGACCATGAAATATCCGTCTGTATACTTGGTGGGAGAAAACGCGCGCGCCGACATTTTGAGCATTGCGTTTGCCGGAAAAGGACAGCACCAGGATGCGGGCGCGAAAGCCGTTCACTTGGCGCCCAACACCTCTAGTACAATTGTTTCCAAAAGCATTTCCAAAGACGGCGGGCGCACTTCATACCGCGGTCTGGTGAAAGTGCAGAAAGGGTGCACGGGAGTCAAGAGTTCGGTGCGGTGCGATGCATTGTTGTTGGACGAACAATCGCGTTCGGATACCTATCCTTCGATTGAAATCGACGAGCCGAGTACGACGATTGCACACGAGGCGACTGTTGGAAAAGTAGGAGAAGACCAGCTCTTTTACTTGATGTCTCGCGGATTGTCGAGAGAAGCAGCCATGACCATGGTTGTTTTGGGCTTCTTTCAACCGTTTACGAAAAGCCTTCCTATGGAATACGCAGTCGAATTGAACCGTTTGATCGAGTTGGAAATGGAAGGAAGCATCGGGTGAAGCCTTTGCAGCAAGTGCAGTGGGTGCTCGACAGTTCCGAACCAGATTGGTTGAAAGCCTTTCGAAAAGAAAACTTGGAATTATCCGAAAAACTTTCCGCCCCGTATTCTGGATATTTTGACGTGAAAGCCTTCGAACAACGACTTTTTCCCGCGACCCAATCCGAAAAAATAGTTTGTAAAGTCGAGGGAAAAAATGTTTCGGCAAGTGCACTCGGCGAATTGGATGAAAAAGATTCCAAGGACGTTCGACGCTTGCTGGAACAAGAGCCCGCGCAGGACAAGTTCGAAGCCTTTCAAAACGCGATGTTTTCTTCTTCCTTCTTCGTGCGCGTTCCATCTGGAGAAAAAGCCAGCATCGACATCGAGTGGAAGCCGTTGCACGAGAACGCGAACGCGAAAATCATTGTTTTAGCAGAACCGGAAAGCGAGGTCGAAATTTCCGCCTACTCTTCCGCAACCAAAACATTCCATCAAAGCATTTTGCTGAACGCGCAAGAAAACAGCACTGTCAAGTTCGCACACTTGGACCAGAGCAACGCCGATTATTTTTTCGCCAGCCAGCGGAATATCGTGGAAAGGGATGCGAAAATCGCTTTTGGACATGCATGGTTGGGAGGAGAAAAAGCGCGGTTGTTGAATGTTTCTCGATTGAAAGGGCAAGGGGCGAGCGTGGAACAGCGCGAAATCGTTTTCGCCAACCACCAACAAGAATTCGACTACAAGAGTACAACGCTACACGAGGCCACGGACTGTTCGAGTCATACACTATTCAAAGCCGTGGTGGACCACGAAGCGCAGACGGTTTTCGACGGGATGATCAAGGTTTTGCCAAACGCGCAGCGCACGAACGCACTATTGGAAGCGCACGGCATTCTGTTGTCGAATACTGCCAAATGCAACAATATTCCCGGACTCGAGATTGAAGCGAACGACGTCAAGTGCACGCACTCCGCCTCAGTGCATCCCATCGAAGAAGAACAATTATTCTACTTGGAAAGCCGAGGAATTGCGAGACAACAAGCGAAGAAGATGATTATAGTGGGATTTTTGCAAGCACTGGCGTACGAGCTGCCCGTGCAAAAACTGCAGGAAAAAGTGCTTCCCGCATTGGAAGAAAAGTACGAGGAAACGAAATGAATTTCGAAAAAACGCGCAAAGACTTTCCCATTTTGAAGCGCAAGGTTCATGGAAAAAATTTAGTTTACTTCGACAACGCGGCCACGACGCAAAAACCCGTACAAGTGCTCAATGCGTTGAAAGAATACTATTCTTTGCATAATGCGAACATCCACCGCGGTTTGCATACCCTCTCTGAAGAAGCGTCGCAGGCCTACGA
>CAZHUN010000074.1:0-5282 GCA_964535725.1 uncultured archaeon | reverse complement strand
TCGTCATTGTTCTCGTCGTATTGTTCAATGGTTTGATTGTTTCGCGCAATCGCGTACAAAACGCGTGGAGCCAAATCGATGTCCAGTTGAAAAAGCGAAACGATTTGGTGCCCAATTTGGTTGCCACCGTGCAAGGATACGCCAAGCACGAAAAAACGATTTTTTCGCAAATCACGCAAGCACGCCAAGCCATGACCAACGCCACTTCAGTGAGAGAAAAAGGCATGGCCTCCAATATTCTCTCTCAAGCCTTGGGAAAGTTGATTGCCATTGCCGAATCCACTCCCCAATTGAAGGCAAACGAAAATTTCTTGGAATTGCAGCAAGAACTTTCCGACATTGAAGGAAAGATCGCCTTTTCGCGCCAGTTTTACAACGATTCAGTGTTGGCGTACAACAATTCCATCCAAACCGTTCCCGGAAGCTTGATCGCCGGACCGCTCGGATTCCAACAATTGGACTATTTTGAAGTCGCAGAAACCGAACGCACTCTGCCCAAAGTGCAGTTCTAGTGGGTTCCCTTTTCTTTTTCCCCGCAAAAAGGCTATTCTTAAAAAAGCAATCCTCCTCTCTTTCCTACTATGTTGCTCTACGACCGTTCGGATATGAACCGCCGCAATTCTTGGATTCTGATGATTGCGTTTGTAATCATCATCATTGCCTTGGGAAGTTTGATTGGAACCTTGACAGGATGGGGTTTTGGAGTCACGGTCATCGCGTTCGTCTTTGCCATGATTATGACTTTTGTGGGATATTATTGGAGCGCGGACATTTCGTTGAAACTTTCCGGCGCAAAACCGGCCGACGAGCGAACGTTCAAACACTTGCACCATGTCGTGGAAGGTTTGGCGATTGCGGCAGGAATTTCCAAACCGAAAGTGTACATCATCGACGATCCTGCATTGAACGCTTTCGCGACAGGAAGGGATCCCGAACATAGCGCCATTGCGGTCACTCGAGGATTGTTGGAAAAGTTGGAAGATTCGGAATTGGAGGGAGTAATTGCGCACGAAATGTCGCACGTGAAAAACCGCGACATCCAATTCATGACTTTGGTGGTAGTGTTAGTGGGAGTTATTACATTGATTTCCGACTTTTTCATCCGCGGATTCTTGTGGGGCAGGGGAAACAACAACAATCGCCATTCCCTTTACTTGTTGGTTATTGGCATTGTTTTGGCGATTTTGGCGCCCATCATTGCAACTTTAATCAAGTTGGCGATTTCGCGGAAAAGGGAATTTCTTGCCGACTCGGATGGAGTGTTGTTGACGCGCTATCCTGATGGACTCATCAACGCGTTGAAAAAACTCAAAGCCGACGAGCGTCCGGTCGCAACCGCTACCGGAGCTACCGCTCATTTGTACATCGACAATCCGTTGAAAGCCGGAATGTGGGGAAACATGTTTTCCACTCACCCCCCTATCGAAGCGCGCATCAAAGCCTTGCAAGACTTGCGCGTTTGATTGCGGCGTTTGCCGAAGTTTTCCGACAGTTTTTAAACACTGGTCAAGTCGAAACTGGCATGCGCTTGTACGTGGATTCGAATGTCGTGATTTCGTATGTGTTTCAGGAAATTGGAAAATCTAACCACGTGATGTTTCAAGAAGTTTCGCTTTGGTTGGAAAAGTGCAAGGCGGAGGAACACTTGCTCGTATTGTCGGATGTCGCTTTGGATGAAATCATCAAAAAAACGTTTTTGCGTCCTTCGGAAGTTTTTGAGGTTTTGCAAGGAAATCGTTTTCAAGTCGTCATGCGAGAAAAAACCGACTACATGGCGGCCAGCTCGATTTCTCTAAGATTTGGCCTTCATTCTGCGGACTCGCTGCATGCCGCCATTGCGCTTCGCTTGAAATGCGATGCCATTGTTACTTGGAATTTGAAAGATTTTGAAAAAGTCGCGTCACTTGTAAAGTCCTATGCCCCGAGCGAACTCGTATAGTCCTTTTTCTTTCAAAAACTCTTTGAGAATTTTGTCCTTTTCTTGGGTCGTCAATAGTTTTCCGTCCCAACCTCTCGATAATGCAATTTCCCGCAATTTTTTGGCCTTTTCGCGAAACGCTTCTCTGTCCCATTCGATTGCTCCACTGGTTTGCATTTTTCCCTTCATACTCTTTCCTTATCTGCGCCCGTATAAAAATGTAGCGTTGTTTTCGACACTCATAACGGCCTTTTTGAAAAAGGCCGGTGAAAAAAGTTCGCTCCGCTCACAACGGCATCGTGCCGAGCCAGACTCCGATTCCATAACCGATTAACGCCGCTACCAATCCAATCACCATCAACTCGGCTCCGCGCTTCCACGCGCTTCCGCCGAAGTGTCGGGCTTTGAACGCGCCCATGGCAAACAATGCGACCAACGCGGCGACGACGGCGACGGGGACGGCTGAAGAAATGGGCAGGAAGAAAAAAGGAAAAATGGGAACCAGTCCCGCGATGACTGCCGCTCCGCCCACGACGATTGCGTCTTTGGCGGGAGTAGTTTCGTTCGGCGGCAACCAAGTCAATTCTTCTCTTTCCATGGTTTCCAACCAAACTTGCTTGTTGGAAGTGATGGTCTGCACAATTTCTTTCAACTGTTTTCCCTTGAACCCTTTTTTCGCAAAAATGTCGCGAATCTCTTGCGTTTCTTGTTCTGGAGTTTTTTCGATTTCTTCTTTTTCCACTTCAATCTCGTGCTCGCGGAACTCGCGGACTGCTTTCGAGGCCGAATACTGCGAAAACAGCATGGAAACGCCTTCTGCGAAGACTGCTGTAACGCCGGCAATGACGACTGCGCGCGGGTCTGCCAAGCCCGCGGCCACGCCTAATGCGATTCCCAAGTTGGAAACGATTCCGTCTTGAAAGCCCAGAATGGCGTTTCCCAACAGAGACCCTTTTCTCCAATGTTTTTCGCGTGGCATGGGAAGAATGACAAGTTCTGCGTTTTTATGCCTTTCCCGTTGTGTAGCTTTTATGCGCGCAGTCTTGTTCGACTTGGACAATACATTGGTACACTTGGAAGTGGACTGGAACGGTTTTTTCGAAAAAGTGCCCAAACTCTTTCGCGACTTTCCCGAAAACGTTTCTTTTGAAGACATGTTGAAAGTGGCCGACAAGCGCTTTTTCGAACTGCCGAAAGACAGCATGACGCGCCGAAAACTGCTCGAGCTCAACCAGAGTTTTGAATTCGAAGGTGTGGAAAAAGGGTATGTGCTTCCTTACGCGCGAGAAGTGTTGGAAAGCTTGCAGCGCAAGACGAAAGTGGGAATCGTTTCTTCCAACTTGCACGAGACCGTGGAACGCGCGTTGAAGCGTTTTCAACTTTCAAGTTATGTGGATTGTATTGTGGGAAAAGAAGATGCTCCGCCAAAGCCGAATCCCGAACACGCGCTGAAAGCCTTGCGCTTGTTGCAAGCGGAACCAAAAGACGCGGTCATGGTAGGCGATAGTTTAATGGACGCGAAGTGCGCGTTCGATGCGAGAATCCCTTTCATTGCCGTGCTGACGGGAAACGGCCAGCGAAAAGACTTCGAAAAAGCAGGCGTCAAAGACATCGCAAGAGACTTGGCCGAAGTGCAAATGGTGCTGAAAAAGTTTTAATGCAATTCCCAATAAATCCTTCGATTGTCCGCGCCCTTGTTTTCGGTTTTGACAATCTCTATTTTTCCCACTTCGTCCGTGCTCTTCACGTGTGTGCCCCCGTCCGCTTGCACGTCATAGTCTCCAATGCTCACAATTCTCCACTCTTCCAACGCGGGCGGCATCACGTCTTTCAACCGAACGAGTTCGGGGTTTTTCAATGCCTCTTCGCGCGGCATGGACGAAATCGCGATGCGCAATGGCGCGGCTAGAACGTCATTGGCGGTTTCTTGCAATTGTTTCAACCATTCGGCGTCATACTCTTCCACGTTGAAATCCATTCGAGATTGCGGCCAGCCGAGTTGGTTTCCGGTGATTAATTTTCCCGTCTCGCGGAAGATGACGGCCGCGAGAACGTGCGCGGAAGTGTGCATGCGCATGAAATGGTAGCGCCTTTCCCAATCCAAAATCCCTTTCACGTTCATTCCGACTTTCAAACCTTCAATGTCCGACAATTTGTGCCATACTTTTTCGCTTTCTTTCTTCACTTCCAATACATTCCACTTTTTTCCGTTGTATTCCAAAATCCCCGAATCCGAAGGCTGTCCTCCGCCTTGCGGGTAGAATCCAGTTTTGTCCAATTCCACTTTGTTTCCTTCGATTGCGAGGATTTTCGCTTCGAACTCTTTCGCGTACGAGTCCAGTAAATACAGAAGTTCTGTCATCGCTTCACCTTCACCTTAAATCCGTGCTTCTGCCGTTCGACGCTTGCCAGCATGGTGTGCTTGTAATTTTCGTCCAGCTCGCTCAAGCGTTTTGTTTTTCCATTCTCCAACACTTTGGGATCCACATAGCGGATTTTTGGAGTAATGTGCAAATCGTGGCCTTCTTCCACCTTCACAAATTCTGGAACGCTTGACAGCATCTCGAGCAATTCGAGAATTTTCGCGTTTCCGCTTCGTTTCAACTTTTCGAACAGCGTTTCGTCCGTGCCCATCAGGTCCGATTCGGAGATGATTTTTTTGTCCAGCGCGTGCTGCAACGCCTTCGCAATCGTGTCGTGGAAATAAATGTGCTCCGAAGTGGTGAACATGTGTTTCATGATGCCGAGATAGCTTTCGGCGAACCACTGCGCGGCCGTTGCATCGTCGAACACGATTTCGTTCTTCCAATTCTGGTAGTGCGAGATGCAGTATTTCGCCTTTGGCAGGGTGGTTTGTTGGGAGACGATTCCGTCCCTCAACGTGTAGTCGCACCTGTCCGCGCACAAGTCGGGAAGCTTTTTTTCGACGAGCGGATGTCGTTCTTCTTCGACCGCTTTTTCGAAGTCGATGCCGTGTTTTTCGAGAATGGAGGGGATTTCCGTTTCGCGCAAAAATCCTTCCTTGACCTCTTCGTGGTAGCTGTTCTCTCCGTTCCGTTCGAGCATGTGGTCGATGGCATGAGAGAACGCGGTGTGGGAAACGTCGTGCAACAATCCGGCGACTTGCTCTTCTTCTCCCGCTCCCAAGCGTTGCAAGAGCAGCATTACTCCCATCGAGTGGTCGAACCGGGTCGTGTTGAGTTTTGGATTGTACAAATAATCGGGCCCGTACTGGTGGATTTTTTTGAGTCTCTGCACGGGAAGCGAGCGAATCAATTCTTCCAACACTCCGTCGAACCGCGCGTGGCCGTACAAGGGGTCGTTGTATTTCATTCCGTCAAAACCTTCCACACGAGCTTGGCGT
>CAZHUN010000073.1:0-13943 GCA_964535725.1 uncultured archaeon | reverse complement strand
TGGAGTGCAAAGTCAATGTTGCTGTGAGTTGCAATCAAACTTTGCTTCGCTATGTTCAAACACTATTGAAAGAGAAATTCGGAATCGAATCCATTTTATCCTTGAACAAACGAGTCGGAGAGGCTGATTCGACCATTAACGGCCGCTTAATCGTCCGCACCAAAAACTTGTATGGTTTAACCATTAACAAACGACACGCTGCCCGAAAATATTCGAAAGAAATTGGATTTACAATCGCTCGTAAGCAGTACAAATTGAGCAATGCATTGCGCATTTTGGAAAAGAATAGCAGAAAAGAATCCGTTACTGAATGGAAAAAATTGTTCGAGAAAAAAGGGAAATTTTGGGTTCCGAAGAACCCAATCCCGTTATGTAGCCTTTGCGCCCGCTCCGGGGATCGAACCCGAATCGCATCCGTGACAGGGATGCATCCTAACCATTAGACTAAGCGGGCATTGATGGAATTTCAAACAATTGTTTCCAGAAAACGGTTTAAAACCCTTCGCGCCGTGCCTCGTAGCATGGCAGTGAAAGCGGTTCTCTTCGATTTGGACGGAACACTCATCGACAGCACGAAATGGCACTTGAAAAGCTTTCAATCCTTGTGGAAAAAGCTCGGAAAAAAACTCCCAAACTCTCGTATTTCTCCACTCATTCGCTGGCCGACGGAAGAAGTGTATTTCGAATTGAATGTGAAAAAAGAGTTCGGCATCGACTTGGAAAAGTTCATCCAATTGCGCCGACAAGAATACTATTCGCTCATCCGGAACAAGAGCCTCGCTTTTCCGCACGCGATTTCGCTCGTCAAAAAATTGAAACAAAAATACAAAATCGCGCTCGTGACGAATTCTTCTACAACAACGACCTTGCACTCCGCTCCCAAAGCCCTGCTCCGCCTGTTTCCCGTCATCGTAACGTACGACGACGTGTTGCGCGGAAAGCCGGCCCCGAATTCTATTCTCCTCGCTTGCCGAAAACTGCGCGTTTCTCCTTCGCAGGTCGTAATGGTTGGAGATTCTGTGTTGGATTTGCTGGCGGCCAAAAAAGCCAAAACCCAATCGGTTGCGGTTTCGACTGGAGCAAGTTCGCGCACTGAATTAAAAAAATTGAAACCGTTGAAAGTGTGCCGTAATTTGGAAGAAGTTGCATTGTTTTTGAAGGGTTTGCAAAAGAATTAATAACGCCAATTCCTTTGTGAATGCATGCCTGTTTTTGGAGCCGCTTGGCGCAGTTCTCGATTCAACCGAAAAGCCCCTAATTTTACCAATTCTGGCAAGCGATTGACTCCGTTGGTTTCGTGCGCATTGGAAATGTTGAAGTCTCCAAAATTTCAGGGAAAAACGTTACGGGTCGTGGCAAAAGAAACTGGAATTGACATGTCTGCGCTCAGCGCGGCCAACAAATTGCTTCCCCAAGACTTGCATCGGAACATAAATCCAAGCCCCATTTCACTAACGCGGAAGAAAAAAATATTGGAACAAATGGTCAAGCTTTTCCTCGCCAAGCCTTCTAAAAAGGCCCCTCGGACTGCTTGGGCCAAACGATTTCGGATTTCCGATTCGAAAGTCGCAGATTATTGGAGCATTCTGCAAGACCAAATTGGTTTGAACGCATCTACCACGACCCAAGAAGTCGAGCAAATTCTCCGCGCCATTCAAAACTTGAAAAAATGAATTACTCGTTTGAAATTTCTTCTTTCAAAAACTCTTCCGCGGCCATTGCGTAGGCCGAGTCCGCGTGCCATCTGCGATGGCACTGAATCGCATCGTGGGAATTATTTGGAAATTTCTTCTTTCAAAAACTCTTCCGAACCTTTTCCCGCAACGTAGCGGGGAATGACGTGCCAGTGCGCGTGCATGATTTGCTGTCCGGCTTCTTTTCCGCAATTCGCAGCCACATTGTAGGCTTTGGGATGATAGGCCAAGTCCAATTGTTGTTTGACTTTTTTCAACAATTCGAAAACCGCCTGGTTTTCTTTTTCGGACAATTCAAAAACCGTTTCCACATGGCGTTTTGGAATAACCAACGCGTGGCCTTTTTGGACGGGAAACTTGCTGAAAATGGCAAAACACAGCTCGGTTTCTCCGATTGTGCGCGAAGGCTCTTTTCCGTCTAGAATCCGGCAAAACACGCACTCTTCCATTTGGGATTGAAGGAGAAGAAATCTTTAAATAGCGCAAGCGCTTCTTCCTAGCATGAAGTGTGTCGTGTGCGGCAAGAACAAGGACAAAGGGATTTCGAAAGGCGGAAAGTTTTTCTGTTGTCCGGTTTGCTTGAAACAGTTTGAAGACGCGAACAAGTCCAACACGAAAGACAACGTGTGCGAGTTTTGTTGAAGGAGCGATTATGAGGTGGATAGTCTGGGTTGCTCTCGTGATGTTTTTCGCCCTTGCTCTTGGCCACGGGGCGGAAGAAGAAAGTGCTTCACTTGCATGGCACTTGCAGCCCGTGAATTGGTTGGTCGTGTCTTTTGCCATCGTGTTGCTTGTCGTAGCCTACTCTATCGTGCGTCAAGATGCGATGGGCGAAAAGGGAAAAAAGGCCGCGTTTGCACTCATTGTGGCTTCTGTGATTATTTCTACCGCCTACTTGGCGGGCACTACGGTGTGGGAAAACGTTTCTTCCGTTACTGGAGGGCCTGTGCACTGGCACGCCGACTTTGAAGTGTGGGCGTGCGGAGAAAAACTGCAATTGAAAGAGTCGGAAGGCTTTGAAGGAAAGGTGGGAACGAACTTGTTCCACCACCACAACGACTTGCGCATTCATGTCGAGGGAACGGTGAGAGATTTGCAAGACGTTTCTTTGGGAAACTTTTTCCGCTCCATCAGCGGAGACTTGCACGACGACCACGTTGCCGTGATATTGCATGACGGAACTCGCTTGGACAAGAACAACGGCGACCTTTGCCCGGACGGAAGGCCTGGAACGCTGCAACTCTATGTGAACGGCAAGCGCGAAGAACACATCGACGATTATGTAATCGCGCCCTATTCCACGGTTCCGCCCGGAGACTACTTGCACGTCGTATTCGATTCAAAAGAAGGTGTTCCCAATGGCGGTTGAAGCCTTGCTTCCCACGCTAGGAACAGTCGTGGTAACGGCTGTCGTGGATTCCATCAACCCGTGCGCGATCGGAGTTTTGGTTCTCCTCATTTCGACCGTGATTGCAGGTGCGCGTACGAAAGCCGCGTTGCTCAAGTACGGCCTCGCCTACATCTTTTCCGTCTACCTGACCTATCTCTTGGCGGGCATCGGACTCATGTTCTTTTTTGGAAGCGTTCCCATCGTTGTGGCCGAATATATTTCCATTGCGGTAGCGGCCATCGTCATCGCGGCAGGCTTGGTCGAAATCAAAGACTTTTACTGGTACGGTCAAGGGTTTTCGTTGCACATTCCCCCGCGGTATGCGAAAAAAATCGACGCGCTCTCGCACAACTTGTCCATTCCCGGCGTCATGCTACTCGGCGCTTTCGTGGCCGGTGTGGAACTTCCTTGCACAGGCGCGCCCTACCTGGCCATTATAACTCTCCTCTCGCAACAATTCGACTTCACTGCTTTCTTGCTACTCTTGTTGTACAATTTCATTTTCGTCCTGCCCTTGTTGATTATTTTGTTGCTCGTATACTTCGGCATCGCCAAAGTGCAAGACGTCAAACAGTGGAAGCAGGACAATCGCGGCTACATGCGCTTGGCAGTCGGCCTGTTGTTGATTGTTTTGGGATGGGTGTTGATTTTGATTGCAAACGGGGTGATTAACATTGGCTGAACGAAAAAAGAAAACAGGACACAATTCAAACAAGAGTTCGACAATTCCTTCGCATGCGTGCATCGTCAAGCGCGCGGGGCACTTGGAACAGTTCGACGACAAGAAGTTGTACGCTTCCGCGTTCGCCGCTTGTTTGAATGCCCACTTGAGCGCGAAAAAGAGCGAATCCATCGCGCAAAAAGTGTTGGATGCCGTGCAAAAGGAAGTTGGAAAGTTGAAAAGAGGAACGTGCATTGCCTCTTCGCATCTCTCGATCATTGTCGAGCGCGAACTCGCAAAGCACGACAAGGACGCGGCGTTCTTGTACGAGACCCACTTGGACTTGAGTTGACGGAATGAACCAAGCGATTTTGGGAAAGTCAAAAAATGGAGTAGGCGTTTTTGCAAACAAAGTTTTCAAGAAAGGAGAAAATCTATTTGAGTTTAAAGGAAACATTTTTTCATACGCACAATTGCCATTTCCTTATGAAAAAGTTAAGGATCATTACGTCCAAATTGACAAAAATTCGTATATGGGCCCCTCTGGCTGGATAGACGATTTTGTCAATCACTCGTGCAATCCGAATGCGGGGCTCAAAATAGAAAATAGAAAGGCAACTCTCGTCTCAATCAAAAACATAAAAACGGGCCAAGAAATTACATGGGATTATTCGACGACAATGGATGAAGATGATTGGGAAATCGATTGCACGTGTGGAAGTAAGAATTGTCGTAAAAGAATCACGGATTTTAAATATTTGCCAAAAGAGGTTCGGCGAAAATATGTCAGGATTGGAGTCGTTCCACAATATATTCTTGAAAAGTCTGGCAAGATTAACAAATAAGGCGTTCTAATATGGGTCCAATACATTCCACTTATTCCACGGGCAATCCTTCTTCCATCCATCCCAAGGTTCCGCGCTTCAAGCTTTTCACTTCTTTGAAACCGCTCTTGTGCAGGAATTCCAACGCGCTATAGCTTGCGTTTCCTCGGTTGCAAATCGTCAAAATAGGGGAATTTTTGGGAAGCTCGTGCACGCGTTGGGAGAGTTCGTTCAATGGAATGTTTTTCGCTCTTGGAACATGCGCTTCGGCGAACACGTGTTGGGGACGAACATCCAATGCGAACACTTTTTCCTTCTCCAACCATTCTCTCGCTTTTTCAGGCTCCAACTCGAACGCGGGATTGCGCTGGAGTTCGGGCGGGGGAGGAAGGATAGTGATTGCGGCGTGCGCGACGGCTTTGGGAGCGTGTTTTTCTTTCTCCCATTGCTCCAAAAAGCTCGCATACTTGAATACGCTGTCGGGAAATACGATGACGCCAAAACCGTGCTCTCCTTCGCGAATGGCTTTCAACGCGCCCGCGACCGCCATGCCCGAACTCGGCCCGCACAACAACCCTTCTTCGCGGTTCAGTCGTCGGCACATTTCATACGCTTCGTCGTTCGACACTTCGACGACAGAATCGTACAATTCCGGTCGGTACAATTTGGTCACTTCCAACTGCTTTTTCGAACGCACTCCCGGAATGCGGTGTCCTTCTTCGGGCGCGACTCCGATGATTTTGACTTTCGAATTTTGTTCTTTCAAGAATTTGGCGCACCCGGTAATGGTTCCGCACGTTCCCAATCCTGCGATGAAGTGGGAAACTTTTCCCCGAGTCTGTTTCCAAATTTCGGGAGCCGTGGAATGGTAGTGGGCTTTCCAATTGTCGTCGTTCTCGTACTGGTTGGGCATGTAAAATTCTTCGGGAAAGTTTTTGGCCGTGCTTTTTGCCACTCCGATTGCGCCTCCCGGCTCGTTCGGATCCGGACACAATGAATCCGCCACTTCCACCAATTCCGCACCCAGCCATTTCAGCACTTCTTTTTTCTCTTGCGGAATTTCGGAAGAAATCGTGTTTCGCACTTTCAACCCTTTCAAATTGGCAATCGCATTCAACGCGATTCCAGTGTTTCCGGAAGTGGGTTCGACGATTTTTTTGCCCGCAAGTTCGCCCCGCTTTTCCGCCTCTTGCAACAATTGCCGTGCAATCCTGTCTTTGACGGATCCGAACGGATTGTACCATTCGAGTTTGGCAACCAATTCGATTCCCGACAAAGGGTTGACTTTTTGCAATCTCACCATGGGAGTCGGATTGTCTGGAGAAGGAAGAAGCTCGAAAACCGAGTCGAACACGCGCAGTTCCGGAAGTGCCATGCGGGGATAATGCTCCGAAAAGCCTTTCTTTGTTTCGCTTTTCTTCCGAAGGCAGGGGAGCGTATGAAATTGACATAGTACTCTTGTCACAAAGTGTGCGACAAGTATAAAGGCTTTATGCCGAACTATATCGAACAAATCATGGAGCACTTGACATGAACATTTCAGAATTGAAGGCCAATTCTTCTTTCGATTCCATCGAACTCGAAATCGTTTCCGTAGGAGAACCGCGTGCTTTTTCCAACCGAAAGACGCAAGGCTCGTTGCAGAATGTGGTGGGAAAAGACAGTGCGGGAAAAGAAATCCGCATCACCTTGTGGAACGAACAAATCCGCTCCTTGCAAGAGGGGGAAAAAATCGACTTGCAAAACGGCTGGTGCTCGGAATACAATGGACAGTTACAGCTTTCTACTGGCCGCAATGGAACCATTTCCAAGAAAGTGGGGGAATGAATTGCTCAAGCAATTCCCAAAAGCCGCAGGTCTTTCCTCTGTGCGGTACAGAGGAAGGGAAAAGCCTCCCAACAACATTCAACGCCAGAAGGACTTGAAGAAGATTCTGGCCGCGCCGAAAAACGAGGAAAAGATGTTGAATGAAATCATTTCGATGCTCAAGGGAAAGTACTCTGCAACCGAAATCGCGAACGCCAACCAGTCCCTTCCCAAGCATTTCCAGCGAAAAGTTGGAAATACGCCCGCGCTACGCAAGCAGCGCCTCGCTCGCTTGGAAGAGGCGGTCCAAAACTCAGACGCGTTGCTTCACAACACGAGCCAGTACGCGAAAGCGCGTGGCATGAATGTGCAAACCGCTTTGAAGATGAAGGAAGAGCTCGTCGACCTTGGCTTGGACGTTGGAATGACGGTCAAGGAAAAGAAAAAATTTGTCCTCGTCCTTCGAAAGTTCGAAGGTATTGCCTGAAATTTTTTTGAAAAAAAATCGCGCGCTTGTTCGGCACGGCAATCCCTCAATCCAAAAACTGTTCTTTCCACAACGAAAAGCACAACAAACTCCACAACTGGCGCGAATAGAACAACCGCGAATTCGAAAACCCTTTGTGCACTTTTTCGGCATACGCGGCAGAAATCCACTTTTCGCGCGCCAATTCGTCCAACACTTTTTCTTTGTCGAACAGGGAATCTTTTTCCAACCATTCGTGGATGGGCACGAAAAAACGCTGTTTTTTGCGTTCCAAAATTTTCGTCGGAAGAACGCCTTGGAAGCTTTTGCGAAGTACTGCCTTTTCCTTTCCCCTCGAAAGTAGGAAATGGGAAGGAATGGAGCGGACGTACGACGAAAAATTCAAGTCCAAGAAGGGAACGCGCGCTTCCAAGCCAAAGTTCATCGAAGTCTTGTCCACTTTCATGAGCAAATTTTCCGGAAGCGTGTTTTGAAATTCGAAGGAAAGAATTTGGTCAATGCCGTTTCCTTGGCTGTGGGATTGCACGAAATCGGGCAGCGAAAATTCTTCTAGTTTCGGCACCATTTCTCGGTATTCGTTTTCGCTCGCGATTTCCACCATGGACAAGTATTTCGAAATATCGTCTTCGGACTCCAAAAATTGTTCAATGCGCGGAAACGCCTCTTCTCCCAGCAATTCCAAGTACGGAAACTGTTGGTGCACGATTGGCTTGGGAATCCATTTCAATACTGTTCCGGCTTGCTTGCGCAAGAATGCGGGCAAAACAAACAAGGGCCTCGTTTTCTGAATGATATTGACTTGCTCATACCCTCCGAACAGTTCGTCCGCTCCTTCTCCCGTCAATACAACAGAAACTTTCTTTTTGGCTTCTTTGGAAAGGAGAAAAGTGGGCAATGCGGCCGGATCCGCCAAAGGCTCGTCCAACGCGTACACGACTTCTTTCAAATATTTGGCCGCACTTTCCGAAAAGTCGACCGCGTGGTGCTCGGTTCCGAATTCTTTCGACACGCTGTCTGCAAACTCGCTCTCGTCGAATTCGGATTCTGGAAAGCGCACGGAAAACGTTTTGACCGCACTTTTAGAATGCCGAGACATCAATGCAGTAACAATGCTCGAATCGACTCCCCCGGACAAGAACGCGCCCACTTCCACGTCTGAAACCATTTGGTCCTTCACAGCTTTCTCCATTCCAGTTCGGACTTTTTCGACCACGTTGTCCGAAGCCCGGAATGTTTCTGCAAAATTATAGTGGAATTGTCTCAATTCTGTTTTTCCGTTTGAAAATTTCAGCATGTGGCTAGGAGGGAGTTTGGAAATCTCTTCGAATATGGTCATTGGCCAGGGGATGAACCTCAGTTGGAGAAAGGCTTTGAAGGCGTTTTGGTCGAGTTTTCGTGAAACCCCTTCGCATTCCAGAATGGCCTTGATTTCCGAAGCAAAGATGAATTTTCCGCGCTGGAAATAGTAGTACAAGGGCTTGACTCCGATCGGGTCGCGGTAGAGCAAGAGCTTTTTGTTAGGAATGTCGTAGATTGCGATGGCGAAAATCCCATTCAACATTTCGACAAAGTTTTCGCCGAACTTTTCGTACAAGTATAGGATGACTTCCGTATCCGACGTGGAGCGGAACTCGAACTCGGAAAGCTTTTGCTTCAACTCCAAAAAATTGTAAATCTCTCCGTTGAATACAATGCCTATAGTTTGTTTCTTGTTGAACATGGGCTGTTTTGCGTTGTCGGAAAGGTCCAAAATTCGCAACCGCGCGTGGCCGAGGGAAACTTTCCCGTCTTCGAACTTTCCGCTGCCGTCCGGTCCCCGATGTTCAATGGATTGCATGCACTTTTTCAACAGCGCACGGTTTTCGAAATTGAATCCAACGATTCCACACATAAGCGTTCTAGTACACTCTTTCGACGAGATAGGGTTTGGAAGCGGTTGATTGGTAGTAGGAGCGAATCATGATTTCCGCCAAAAATCCCATCATCAAAAACATGGCGCCCAAAATGACGAGCAAGATGGACAACAACAACAAGGGTCCGGCGTCCAACGGCTTTCCCAAATACGCGAACTGGTACAACAGCTTGTATGCTGCGATCAGCAATCCCAGAAATATGCTTCCCAGTCCGAAAAAGCCGAAAAAGTGTAATGGTCGGTTGGAAAAATTGTTCCAAAAATTGATGAACAACAAGTCCATCAACCCTTTGAACAGTCGCTTCACGTTGTATTTTGTTTTTCCGAACTTCCGCTCGCGATGGTTGACTTTTTCTTCTACAATCTTGAACCCGAAATTCTGCGCGAGCGCGGGAATAAAGCGATGGGTTTCAGAATACAAGGAAATTTTTTCAACCACCGGTCTTCGAATGGCTTTCAGCGTGCACCCCGAGTCGTGAATCTGCAATCCGCTCATCTTCTGGCCAATGGGCCGTGCGACTGCGGAAAACAGTTTTTTCGAAAGAGAGTCTTTCCGATTGTACCGCCAACCGCATACGACGTCGAAATATTTCGCCTTTTGCACCAACTTCTTGATGTCTCTCGGATCGTTTTGCAAGTCCCCGTCCATGGGAACAATGATTTCTCCTTTCGACACTCCGAACCCCGCATCCAATGCAGCAGACTGTCCGAAATTCTTCTTCAACTTGACGATTTTCAAATTCTTGTATTTTTTTTTCGCTTCCAACAATTTTTTCAAACTCTCGTCCGTCGAACCGTCGTCCACAGCAATCACTTCAAAGGATTTGAAGTCTTTTTTCAGTACGGTTTCGAGCTCTTCGAGTAAGAGTTGGATGTTTTCTTCTTCATTGAAAATGGGCAAAACAACACTCACTTGCATGCTTTCACGTTCCACGACTGAACTTATTAAATCCAACGGCTCCTTTTAAAGATATCCCGTTTTCGAATGGGGGAGCACAAAATGAATCTCTCCAACGAACGCATTGTTCGCACGCTCCATTCAAACAAGTGGCTCTTCGCCTTTTTCTTCCTCGCCATCGCATTGCGCTTTCTCTATTTTTTTCTCTTCAAAACCCCTGATTTTTACGCAGACGGTTATGTGTACACCAACATCATGCACTTCTTGTTCGACGGCGCTCCCATTGCCAAAGGCACCTTACTCTCTTGGGCGCCCGGTTATTCGGTTTTTTTGAAACTCCTTTCTTTATTTGTTGGAGAAAATTTAGTATCTTTCAAAGCCTTGCAAATGCTGTTGTCTGCGTTGACTATTTTTCCCATTTACTGGATTTCCCGGAAAGCATTTTCCGCCCGAGCAGGAATTGCTGCCGCCGCGATTTGGACCCTGTACCCGTATTCGATGCTGTTCGGCGAGCTCATCATGTCCGAAACCCTGTTCGTGTTCGTGATGGCTTGTACTATGGTTGCCTTGATGAAGGCGGTGGAGAAACCCACGGTTTTGCATTCACTGGTTGCGGGAGTGTTTTTGGGAATTCTTGCACTCACGCGCGCTTCTTCTAAAGGATTGTTTTTAGTGGTTCCATTGTTCCTCCTTTGGAGCAAAAAATGGAAACCAGTTCTTGCTCTCGTCTCCATCATCGCCGCCGTTCTTGTGATTTCTCCCTACATTTTTTTCCTGTTCCAAACCTACAACCAGTTCATCTTCATTGACAACGTGGGCGAACACACTCTGCTCTTGACCACCTATTCCGGCTATGAAGAAATCAATCCCGACGTCAACCAAGGCGGGTTGTACGACCAATCCCTTATTGTCGCCAACGAACGTCCGTTGTTGCTCTACGTGGAAGCGATTCCCAAACTGCTTGCACGGCCGGACTTGTTGTTGAAAAACGTCTTCGACCGAGTGACATTATTCTTTTGGCTCGAAACTTTCATGGCCGGCCAGCCGACGAGAAACTATTACGGCGCCGTGAGTTCCACGCTCGCCTACAACGTGTTCGCCTACGGTTCGATATTGTACTACATCGCGTTGATGCTGTTGTTTGTTGCGGGCGCCGCCTTTTCGAAAAGCCGGTATTCGGGGCTCTTTTTCGTGATGATTTTGTACTTTGTCGTCGTTCACGGTTTTTCCCACGCCGAACAACGCTATCACTTGCAAATCATGCCGTTAGTCATTCCCTTTGCCGGTTTTGCCCTGGTGAATTTGAAATCTATTTTCAAAAAAGCATTCGATTTCAAACTGCAAGAAACGAAAATCTTCTACGCCTTGCTGGCCGCGCTTTTTGTATTGTGGACTTTTGGATTTTACAATTTCATCCTGAACTAAACTTTTTTTAAACCGCTTCGCACGAGCGCCCATTTTTCCTTTTTCGACAAGTTCTTGATTTGCGCTTCACGCTTCAAAACTTTGGAAAGCGTTCCTATTTTCTCCACAAAAACGATTTTGGCGGGCCAGCGCGAGGCGACGTACTTGCTGCCCTTTCCCGCGCGATGCTGTTCAAACCGTTTTTTCACATTCTTGGCAATGCCACAATACAAGCTTCCGTCTCGGCACTCGAGCAAATAGACAAAGTAGGGCACGAGTTATTCTGCCTCTTCGAGCAATTTGGCCACGTCCAGTTCTTGGATAACCATTTGCAAATTCCCTTTTTCGTCTTTGGACCAATTTTTTTCGTTCCGATCGGCGTACAATTCGATGCCGTTGCCGTCCGGATCTTTCAAATAAATGGATTCGGAAACTCTGTGGTCAGACGCGCCTTCGAGGGGATACCGCGTTTCCAACAACCGTTTGACGGCTTTAGCCAACTCTTTTCTCGAAGGATACAATATGGCAAAATGGTACAATCCGATCTGTCCCTCTTCGGGCGTTCGCGCTCCGCTTTTGCTCCACGAATTGAGTCCGATCGTATGATGGTATCCTCCCGCGGACAAAAACACGGCGCCGTTCAACTCTTGCGTTATTTCAAACCCCAACACGTCGCGGTAAAACTCTACAGACTTTTCCAAACTCGACACCGTCAAATGAACGTGGCCAATGCGGGTTTCGGAGTGAATTTTGAACTCTTGCACGTTCGGCACGAACTAATACTGTTGCGCGTATAGAAAAAGGTTTTCCCGCCTCCGCATACGACAGAAGGTGCTACTCTTACATTTCTTCTAGCAATTTGAAGAATTCTTTTTTGTCCATTTTCAGGTCTTGTTTGACGATTTTGTTCAACAGTCGAATGTGGATTTCTTTGTGCATGGGAACTAATGTTGTCCTTCCGTCTTTGTGTTCGAAGAAAACGTGCGATCCTTTTTGGCGAATTTCTTGGAATCCGAGCGCGTTCAATACTTTCAGAAGGTTGCGAAGTTTGAATGCTTCAGGCATGTACGGAAACCTTTTCGATGCCAATAAACGGGGTCTTTTTCTTGGCCTTTCGCTCGGCTTCCACTTCCAAGCACAATTCGATGGCTTCCTTGATGTTTTTCAGCACTTCTTTTTTGGTTTTTCCCTGCGTATGGCACCCTTGAATGGCAGGCACGTCAGCCACGAACCATCCATCTTCGTCGCGCTCCAAAACGACGTCAAAAGTCTTCTGCTTTGCCATTGCAATCACCCAAACAATTGCCGTTCAAGAAGTTAATAAACATTGCGAGGGCAGATTTCCGAACAGACTTGCATTGAAAGTGCTATTCCCGCCTCCCCGACAGCCATAGAGAGTGCCAGTCTTACGTTTTTTTCATTTTTTCGAGGAATTCTCTTGCGGTAACGATTTGGATTTTTTTGTATAGGTGTAGTTTGAGCAAGTGCTTGTCTCCGCTTACGATGTAGTCGGCGTCTGCCTCTACTGCCGCTTCCACTATTTTGTTGTCGGAAGAATCCTCTTTGACCGCGTCGATTTTCACTTTTGGGTCGACGATTTTGGAAAACGAGAGGATTCCACTCACTTTTTCTTGGATTTGACTCTTGCTTTGTTTGAAGTCTCTTTCCAGTATTCTGGCATATTCGTTAACGATTTCGATTGACGTGTATGCGGTTATTTGTTGCTTGGCTGCGAGCAACGTTATTTCGTTTGACGGGCCTTTCCAGAACGTTGCGGAAATGAGGTTGTTGGTATCGAGAACGACTTTGGTCATTCGTTGATTCCCCTTCCGCGGTGGACGATCTTTTCCACGTCTTGTTCTTTGATTTTGGTTCCTTTAATTTCTTTTCGCGCTTTTGCGGTGATTTTTTCCCATTCGCGGATGATTTCTTCTTTAGAAGGCGTTTTTACTCGTTTCAACAATAACGTGTCTCCGCTGCCCGTGACTGCGAACGCTTCTCCTTCTTTCAAGTGCATTTCTTCTCGAATGTCTTGCGGGATTACAATCTGTCCCCGAGAAGACATTTTTGTCAATTCTACTTCTGCCATGCAAACACCTCTGAATCTATTAAAGTGCAATGTTATTAATAAGCTTATCTTATAATAAGAAAGTATGTTTCCCGCCTCCCGGATTTGCACCGGGGACCCCACGGTCTCCGCACGACCATTGCGTAGGTCGAGTCCGCGCACCGTCTTCGACGGCGCTTCCTCGCTCCACTCGGAATCGAACGGTTTTCGCCTTTTTCCAAACGTCTACAGCCGTGTGCTCTAACTAGCTGAGCTAAGGCGGGATGAACAAAAGCGTGCAAGGAAATCTTTTAAATTAGCGGCCCTTGCGGCGTTTGATTTTGGACTTGATTTTCGATTTCACCCGGCGCGCTTTGTCTCTTGCCTTGCCCAAAAAGCGCTTGGCTTTCGGCTTTGCCTTTTGTGCTTTTTCGCGCACGCGCAAAGGCGTCGTCCATTTTTCGGTGCCGAGGTGAAAGTCGGAAGAGAGCGAGCGCTTTTTCGGCTTCAAATATGCTTCTACTGCAAGTGGATAAATAAACGAAATCCACAATCCCGCAACGAGCAAGGACAAGAATTGCCGTTCGATTGTTGGCGCGAACGAATAGCTGAGCAAAAAAACGCCCAGTCCGACAAAACCGTACAATTTGCGCTCCAAACTGTGGCCGGACTGTTTGAGTCCGAGCTGGCAATAAAAGGCATAGCCGAAAAAATATCCCAAAAACAATGCAAACAGCATCCATTCTTCAAACACGTAAATGAACGCGAGCGAAAGAACGACCAATGCGAACAAGACGAGTTCTTCTTGCAAGAGAGAGAT
>CAZHUN010000072.1:0-4079 GCA_964535725.1 uncultured archaeon | reverse complement strand
ACTAGGCATGCTGGTGCCGGGTATTGAAGAAGCGTTGCAAGAGATGAAAGAAGGAGAAAGCAAGAAAGTGGAACTGTCTCCAACGAAAGCGTTTGGAGAGCGAAAAGAAGACTTGGTCGCGTTAGTGCCCTTGAACAATTTTAAAAAGCAGAATTTGCAGCCGTTTCCAGGAATGTCGGTAGAGGCTGACGGAAGAAAAGGCCGCGTGCAATCTGTTTCCGGAGGCAGGGTGCGCGTGGATTTCAATCCGGAAATGGCGGGAAAAAACGTCGAGTATGAATTGAAAGTGGTCAAGCACTTGAAAGAAACCCCGGAGCAGTGCCAGTCTTTAGCGGAAAAGTATTTTCCACTCAAAGCGCCTGCAAAAATTTCTGCAAAATTGGACGGAAAAACCGTAACCATCGACCTTCCCCACATGCACGGCAACGAAGTCCAAGCCTTGAAAGACTTGTGCAGCCGCGACATGCTCGAATTCGTGAAAGGATTGGAAAAAGTCGTGTTTCAAGAAAGCTTTGAAAAGCCCAAAAAAGCCGTGGAAGCGACCGCATAATACCTATTTAAACCTTTTTACAATAGGTCGTATATTAAAATGTCCCGAATGGGCTGTGTTTGTAACGAGCATTTTTTGAGAGAAAGTACATGAACACGGAAGACGTACCAAAGCTGAAAACCGGAACAACGACAGTCGGACTCATCGGAAAAGATTGTGTCATTTTAGCTGCCGACCAAAAAGCGACCATGGGAAACATTGCCGCAGACTTGGCCAGCACGAAAATTTATCAAATCAACAACAAAGTGGCCGTAACCACGGCAGGCGGTTCGGGAGATTCCCTGGCCATGATCCGCTTCCTGAGATCGCACGCAAAACTGTACGAAATCGAACGCGAAAATCCATTGACCCCAAAAGCGGCCATTACTCTTTTAGCCAATGTGTTGAATTCCAACCGATATTATCCGTACATGGCATACATGCTGTTGGGCGGATATAACGGAAAGCCGGAATTGTACAGCATTGACGCTGTCGGCGGAAGTTCTTCCGAAGAAAAGTTCACGAGCATGGGCTCGGGGTTCGAACTTGCGTATGGATATTTGGAAGAAGCGTTCAAAGAAGGAATGCCGATGGAAAAAGCAATCGAGATTGCAATCAAATCCGTCAAGGTCGCAAAAAAGCGCGACATTTTTTCCGGCGGAGAAAGCATTACGGTTTTTGTCATCACCAAAGACGGCGTGCGAGAGCTCGAAAAAAAAGAAGTCGACAAGTACGCGTAATCTTTTTCACGACTTGCAAAATTCAACCAGTCTAACGGTTTTAAAAAAACAAATAAAATTCAACAATTTTTAAAAAAGTCGAATTGCATGACAAACGATAAAATCAAGCAAATGAAAGAAACCATCCACAATGCCTTGCCGGCAGACGCGCAAATTTCTTCCATCGACGTTGAAGGGCCAGAGATTGCCATCTACACCAAAAACCCGAAACTCTTTTTCCAAAACGAAAACTACGTGGCCAAAATCGCATTCGAACTGAAAAAACGCGTCAACATCCGCACAGACAAGAGTTTGTTATTGGACGAAGAAAAGGCAGAAAAGCGGATTCGCGACATTATTCCAATAGAAGCCGAAGTGAAAGAGATTTATTTCAACCCCGCGTTTTCCGAAGTGGTCATTGAAAGCATCAAGCCCGGACTCGTCATCGGAAAAGGCGGAGAAACGTCCAAAAAAATCATCCTCGAAACCGGATGGGTTCCCAATATCGTCCGCGCGCCCACCGCGCCGAGCGAAATATTGAAAGGAATACGACATCATTTACACAAGTATTCGGGCGAGCGGAAAAAAATCCTGCAAAAAATCGCGGAAAGAATTTACCGCGACATTCCAATCGAACCTCGATGGGTTAGACTCACGGCACTGGGAAGCTTTCGTGAAGTCGGACGAAGTTGTATGCTCCTTGAAACTCCGGACACGAAAATTTTGATGGACTGCGGGATCGACCCGGGCGGAGAAGGACAAGACGCATTTCCATATCTGGATTCCTTGCGCTTTCCATTGACGGAATTGGATGCAGTCGTCATTTCCCACGCCCACATGGACCACGTGGGCTTTCTACCTTATTTATTCAAACTCGGATACCGTGGCCCAGTCTACAGTACACTTCCAACGAGAGACTTGATGACATTGTTGCAGTTCGACTACCTGGATATTTTAGCGAAAGAGAACAAGGAAGCGCCCTATACGGAAAGGGACGTGAAAGAGTGCGTCAAATACACCATCACGCGGGATTACCGGGAAGTTACTGACATTGCTCCGGACGTGCGCATTACCTTTCACAACGCGGCCCACATTCTGGGTTCGGCGAGCGTGCACTTCCACATCGGAGAAGGCGCGCACAATTTGGTGTATGGAGCGGATATCAAGTACGGTTTTACGCGACTGTTCAACAACATCGACATTTCCTATCCGCGCATTGAAACTTTGATTTTAGAATCAACGTACGGGGCGAAAGACGACATGCCGGACAGGATGCTGGCCGAAGAAGAATTGGTCCGCGTCATTCGAGAAACGACTTCGCAAGGCGGAAACGTGCTCATTCCCGTGTTCGCCGTGGGAAGGGCGCAAGAGATTCAATTAGTGATTGAAGAGTACTATCGCCGGGGAGCGTTGGAAGGAAAAGTGTACATCGACGGCATGACCAAAGAAGCGAGTGCCATCCACACCGCGTATCCGGAATATTTGCGAAAAGCGGTTCAGCGGAGAATTTTGCAAAACGATTCTCCATTCACGTCGGACTTGTTTCATGTGGCAACTGGAAAAGACCGGCAAGAGATTGTCGACGCGGGCAGCGCCATCATTTTAGCCAGTTCGGGAATGATGAACGGCGGCGCTTCCGTGGACTACTTTTACCGCATGGCCGAAAATCCCAAAAACACGATTTTGTTCGTGGGATACCAGTCTCCGGGAACGTTGGGACACAAGATTCAGAGCGGCGTGAAAAAATTTCCCATTAACGTGGCGGGAAAAACAAAAGGATTGGACGTGCGCATGAGGGTAGCAACTGTCGAAGGATTTTCCGGACACGCCGACCGCTCGCAATTGTTGGGATACGTGCGCAATTTGAATCCCAAACCCAAGCGCATTCTCGTCAACCATGGAGACTCTACCGTCGAATTTGCCAAATACGTTGCCCAACGCTTTCGCGTCAACACGAACGCGCCACGAAACTTGGACAGTCTGAGGCTGTACTGATGGGAAAAATTTGCGAAATTTGCAAGTACAAGGACGACAAGGAAAATTTAATTCTAGAAACTGTGCACTGGCGATTAGCGCTGGGAAACGATCAAGCGTATTTGGGACGAAGTTATTTGAGCGTGAAACGGCACGTCGGTTCTTTGGCAGAATTGTCGAAAGAAGAATGGAAAGAATTGCAAGAATTGATTCCAAAAATCGAAAAAACCTATGCGAAAAAATTCGGCGCGAAAGTATTCAATTGGGCGTGCCTCATGAACAACGCATTCCAGGAAAAACCCTACAATCCGCATGTGCATTGGCACTTGCGACCACGCTATGAATCTCCGGTCGAGTTTTCAGGAGAAACGTTCCAAGACCGCACGTTTGGACATTTCTATGACCGAGAGCATAAGCAAATCGCTTCTCCACAAGTCAAGCAGAAAATCATCGCCAAGCTCAAGGAATCATTCTAGTCAGGAGATATTTTTTCGGGTTTGACCTTTATCAGTTTGTTTTTTGCCACAAAAAAGATGCTTGAAACAAGGAAAGCATAAAACACAAAAACGATTGCATTTATTACAAAAAACATTATGGTCTCAGAAAGCGTTGGCGGAGTGCCCACTATTAGTTGTTCGCTTGGAGGCACAAAAAAGTACAAAATGTTTTCAAAAAAATTCAGGATAATAAAAACAATTACCCAGAAGACAATAAGTTTTGCATTGAATTTTTGTTTGAATTTCCCAAATGAAAAGACAATAAAGCAAGAAATTATGTAAAAATAAACAAAAACTATTAATGGCATAATCCAATCCAGATAGAAAAAGGAAGAAAGCATAAGCAATGGCAGAATCAAA
>CAZHUN010000071.1:0-23222 GCA_964535725.1 uncultured archaeon | reverse complement strand
CCCCATCCGTTCCAGAACGTTATTTCCCAACCCCATATTCCGTTTTCGGCTCCAACAGCTTGGCTCGAAATTCCTTCACTGCATCCGATATCGTACATGCATTGTTCAATATCGGCCACTTCGGAGAATTGCGCTTTTACTGCGGCAATCGCTTGGGCTTCGGTTTCGATGCGCGTGCTTCCTTGCGCGTCAAACTGTTGCGTGGAAATGGTGAATGTCTTGCTGCAGTCGGCTTGCGAGAACGGCTTTCCTTCCATGCAGCCGATTCCGTAACCGACTTTCACGCGGTAGGTTCCCGAATCTTCGAACGTGTACGAGTTCAAGCTCTTGGTCTCTCCGCTTTCTACTTTTTTCACCGTTCCTTCCCACACGCACGTGTTGGGAGCAATCGTTTGCCAACGCGGGATTGGCGCTTCCGACAAGGTATTCAATTTTTCCAACACATACGCGTTGCACCCTTCCAAATAGATGGGTTGTTTCACTTCCAAGGTCGTTGAAGTGTCGTAGATGGAAATGGACACAAACAACTGTTCGGGAAAGCTTTCCGCCAACGCAGTGTCGACGCGGACAAACAGTTTGGCTTCGCTCCATCCGAATGTTTTGGATTTCGCCACATCGTTTTCGTTGACGAGCGCGTATTCGGTTCTTCCCTTTTCGCCCCCGCAGACTGTGGCGAAAGTCAGGCCTTTTTCTTGCACGGTCTGGCTTTGCAAAACGGTTATTCCAACCGATTGCAGTTCTTCCAACGGGTCGGATTCACACTGCAAGGGAGAGGCTTGCATCCAGACTGTTTCTTGCGGTGTTTCTTCCACGCTTTCCACGATGGAATACAAGAATTGCACGAACTCGTTCAACGATTCGGGCATGTACGCTTCGTACAACGGCTCTACTTTGACGGTCTTGGAAGCGAGAGAGGTGGAAAGGGATAGTGTTCCGTTCGGAGCATCGACGACGATTGGACCCCCTTCTTTCGGGCCGTACAAAGTTTTGAGGCTTCGAAACTCTCCTTCATAAAATTTTTGGATGGTTTCGAGTTGTTCCGCGCTCAACTGTTTTTCGAACCGATCGGTTTCTCTCCCGTCTCCGTCCAAATAGCGCAAGACTGCCAGCCCGTCCGAGTTCACGGAGAGCCGGTATTCGGCGCGTTCGAAGGAAGTGAATCCTTCGTACACGCGAAAGTCGAGCTGCGGTTGTGCGGTGTTTTGCACGCAGCCGAACAGGGCGAGCGTCAAGAATGCCAGTCCGACGATGGCGAAGAGCGCTTTCATACCATGCTTTGGTTTGGGGCTATTTAAATACCTGCTTTTTTGGAAAGGTTTTGGCCGAACCATTCAAATACTTTCAAGCAATTGTTTGGAGGCGAAGGAAGGGTTTTGGCGGTTGGCCCAAGCCGCCATGAAAGAAGGAGAGTTGTTTTCGATTTTTGCTTTCCAACAAGCGTGCGATTCAGCGAACGAGTGAAAAGAGCGCGCCCAGTTGGGGGAACGCCAGCAACAATAGCGCTGCCAACAAAATGAAGGGCGCGAATTTGGGCAAGTCGCGGTACACCCATATGTGGGAAACGTTCAATGATTTGAGTTTGGCTTTTCCCTTCTCTTCCAACAATGTCTTTCCCTGGACTGCCTTGTACTGTTTGTCGGAAAGTTTTTCCAAGGCGAGGATTTCGTCTTCTTCGGCTTGTTTTAACGGAATTTGTTTCAAGAAAAACGTTTCGCGAATTCCTTTTTCGAACGCGAAGAAAAACAACGAAACCATAAGCGGAACAATGACGGAAAACACTACATAGTCGGGCAAGATTCGATAGTATTTTGCCACTGCCAAATAAGCAATGAATACGATTCCGAACACGGCGGCGCGTTGCACGCTTTTTTCGTTCAACTTCCAATCGATTCCTTTGCGATAGTATTGAATTCCATAATAAACTCCCAACACCGTGGCTGCGGAGAGTGCGGAGTAGAACAATAACGGCAATACGAAAACCGTTCCATTCCAGTACGGGAGCGTGAGTGCGATTCCGGCGAACAATTTCACGTCTCCGCCTCCGAGTTTTCCGAAATGGTAAAACGCATATCCGGTGGCGAAAACCGCAATGGCGATTGCAAAAGGCCAAATTCCATACACTGAAAATTCAAACACATTCAACACGATTCCCGCCCCAATCAACCCATAGGTCAGCCAGTCGTAAATCAATCCTGTCTTCCAGTCCGTGTACGCGGCAATGGCCAGCGCTAACAGCAGTACTGCTTCTCGTATGAATAACCATTCCATTTTTTCACCGTATTTTGAATTTTTTCTTTTTTTGCATGCCTTGCATCATTTTTTGGAATTTTCCGCTTTTCAAATCCTTTTCGGAAATGTTTTCCAGTTTTTTGAACTTTTTGAACATTTGCTTCATTTGCTTGAACTGTTTCAGCAATTCTCTTACTTCTTCTTCGCTCTTTCCCGAACCTTTGGCGATTCTGAGAATGCGGCTCCTGTCCAGAATTTCCGGATCGGCTTTCTCTTTTCGAGTCATGGAATCCATGACAGTTTTAAATCCTTCTAATTTGGTTTCTCCCTGTTCCATCATTTCTTTGGGAATTTGCGCGCTCATTCCCGCCATTTCCATGACTTTTTGCAACGGCCCCATGCTCCGTGCGGCCTTCAATTGTTGGTAAAAAGTTTCGAGTGAAAACTCTCCTTTCAGCATTTCTTCCGGGTCGAATTCTCCAACCTCTTGCACTTCTTTGACTTTTTCCAACAGTCCTTGCAAGTCTCCATATCCCATGATTTTCGAAAGATATCGCACAGAATCGAACGCTTCCAAATCTTCCACTTTTTCTCCGGTTCCGATAAAATAAACCGGAGATTGGGTGTGCGCGCATGCGGCTAAAGCGCCGCCTCCTTTGGCACTTCCATCGGTTCTCGTCAGGATGACGCCATTTACGCCTACTGCATCGTGGAACGCTCGCGCTTGTTTCAAAGCCAGCTGTCCCATGTCTGCGCCCAACACCAACCACACTTGTTCTGGCTTCAATTCTTTGGCGATGTTTTTGATTTCAACAACGAGTTCGTTGTCCAACGCGCTCCTTCCTGCAGAGTCCACAATCAGCACGTCGTCTTTCGATTGTTTTATAGCGAATTCCACGACTTTGGCCGCGTTCTTTTCTTTGGGAAGGGAAAAAAAGTGACAGCCTACTTTTTCGCTCAATTGTTTGAGTTGTTCGACTGCGGCAGGTCGAAAGGTGTCGGCGGCAACGACTCCGACCGCGTTTCCGCGTTTCATGTAATACTTGGCGATTTTTGCGCATGCCGTAGTTTTTCCGGCTCCAAAAAGCCCGAGCAATAGAATGGTTTTGGGTTTTTCGGGCGGAGAATGTTGTCCGCCCAATACTTCTGACAACGCGTCGTGCGTGACTTTCAGCACGTGCTCTTTTTTCGAAATGCCTTCGGGCGGCTCTTTCAAGGCTTCTTTTTCGATTTTCTGGCTCAGCGATAAAACCGTAGACACTTCCACGTCTGCCGAAATGAGCGCTCGTTGGATGTCTTTGACGCTTTCTTTGATTGTTGCTTCGTCTACAAACGCCGCCGTGCGCAAGCGTTCCATGGCTTCTCGCAGCTTGTCTCCAAATCCCATACCTATCCTTTGAGAGAAAAAGGGTTAAAAGAGGCCGGCGCTCTTGAAATGGGCATTGTTTATATTTTTCTTCCATTGATTCCAGAGACCTCGAATGAAATATGGTTTCGTGCTCTCTGAAGCGCTTCCAGATTTTCGCGGATTTCCTTGAAATTCCACCCTCTTTTTTTGCATTCTGCTTTGACGTCGCCTCCGGCTTGGGAGAGTTTGATCATACTTTGTGGCCTTGCAGCTTGGCTACTCGATATTGCCAGCTCTTGTTGGAGTCTTTCCCTCAACAAAATCTTTGCCTCTCCTTCCACACTAAGGTACGAGTATCTCTTCAATCGGGACAGTTTTTGCTCGTTTAAAATTTGAAGGTTTTGGGACTTGGAGGCCATATAGTAAGAGTTCAATTCGATTCGCGCGTCCAGTTCTTCTTTCAAGTCCCTCGAAAGCCTCATTTTGGTGCCCACTGCCAAGGCATACTGTTTGAGTAGGGGCACGAGTTGTTGGGCACGGTATTTTTCTTGGGCTGACGTCAAAATGGGCACGTTTTTTCTTCGAAATCCTTGCGCCAAGTCTATTCTTTTTTGGGTTTCTTCTCCAACGCTTTGCTTGAGCGTTCGAATCAAGGGAGAGAGCGATTTTGGCTTCATTCCCAGTAAGCTTGCCGCGTCAGTCCTCGACAATCGGTCTCTCACTGTATAATCGTACAAGTCGTTGAGCTTGTGGGCCATTTTCTCGTCTGCAACAGTCAAATACTTCTTGCTGCCGCTTTTGCGCTTTTTGCCTTTCGACAGCTTGGGTAACGCGCGTTGCACCATTCCTCTGCCAAGTCCGGTCTGGGCTGAAATGCTGCGAATGCTTAAGCCTTGTTTTCGCAATTCGCGAACTTTTTGTCTGGCACGCTTTGCGGTAGCCTCGAAATCGGCGAGCATTCCTTTTTTTCGAAGTTCTTTCAAATCCTTTTCGACTGTGTTTTGCGACACGTGCAGTCTTTTGGCCAGAGAGCTGGGAGACGTGAGTCCACGATTGTAATGGTCTTTGACCAGATATTGTCTGACAATGACCTGTCCTAGAGAAAGTTTCGAGCGTCTTTTGACAAGCATGTATGTTGTACGGTTTTGTCCGTTAAAATGCTTTACGCAACAATCCGTTCGACAATTTTTTCCGCGTCGAACGCTTCCAAGTCTTCATAGCCTTGTCCCGTGCCGATGAACAGAATGGGCTTTTTGAGGTTGTACAACAGCGATATGCACGTTCCACCTTTCGCGTCCGTGTCCATTTTGGTGAGGATAAAACCGTCGATGCCTAGTTCCTTGTCGAATTCCTGCGCCTGGTTCAACAACGCTTGTCCAGTGTACGATTCTCCAATATACACTTTCAAGTCCGGCTTCACAACCCGGTCGATTTTTTTCAATTCTTGCATGAGATTCGTGTTCGTCTCTTGCCTTCCTGCAGTGTCAATCAACACCACGTCCGCGTGCTCGGCTTCTGCTGCTTTAACCGCATCGAATGCAACCGCAGCCGGGTCGGCGCCGTACTGGTGTTTGACGACTCTCGCGTGGAGCTTCTCAGCGTGCACTTCGATTTGTTCTATCGATCCCGCGCGGAACGTATCGCTCGAGGCGAGCACTACTTTTTTGCCTCTTTGTTGGAGTAAATGGCAGAGTTTGGCGACGGAAGTGGTTTTTCCAGCTCCATTGGGGCCCAAAAACAGGATGATGAACGGTTTTTTCGTTTCCACCCGCTTCCAAAAATCGAATTCTTGGACAGACATGACTTCTTCCAACGCTGCCTTGACTTTTTCTTTCAAGAGCGCGTCCAAATTCTGTCCGCGCTTGATTTTTTCCCGCACCAATTGTTTGGAGAGTGTTCCCACTATCGCGCTGGCCGTACCTTGTTCGACATCGCTTTCCAACAGCGCGAGTTCGAACTCGTACAAAAACCCGTCAACATCTCCTTCCGACAATTGGGTTTCTCCAAGAACGAGCCCTTTCAGTTTGGTGCCCAAACTCTTTTTCGACTTGAGTTCTCGCTTGGATTCGTACTTTTCTTTCAATTCTTTTACGGAATCGGGAACGGTTTCAAATTCTTGCGGAATGGTTTCTTCGAACACTTCGGCTTCAAAACCTTTGGGTTCGGAAGCATTTTGCGCCGCCTTCACTTTCTCTTTCGACGGCTTTTCTTTTTCCTTTTGGAACGGTTCAATGGGTGTTTCGACTGCAATGGCTTCCAATCCCGGAGTCGAAATTTCTTTTACACTGTCTTTTTCTTTGGTTGGAAGGGGAGCCGCTTTTTGTTCAATGGCTTGCTTGACTTTTTCCGTAAAATCAGATATTTTTTTCTTGAGAAAGTCGAACATCTATTCTTTCCCTTTTTGCTGCATTTGCTTGGACGCAAAGGCTATGATGTTTTCAATTCCTGCCAAATTGTTGTACGCGATTCCTTGTTCGGCTTGCAACATTTCGACTTCTTTTCGCGTCTTTTCCAATAATTGTTCCAGTTTTTTCAAAGTTTTCGAAATTTCAGTATCAACCATGACCCCGTTCGAAACACTGCTTTTCACTTTTTCAGCATTCTCGATTTTCGCTTCCACGTACGTTCCCGCCCCTAACGGAACCAAAATAATTGCGCTTTTTTCTTTCTGCAGTTCTTTCAATGCGTCGATTGCGGCAAGCTGGTCGACTAACACTTTTTGTGCAACATTCAGCCGGCTGTACAGTGTTTCGAGTTTGGACTGTTCGACTTGGTGCATTTCCGAAAGCTGTTGTCCGGAAACGCGGACCGTCTTCCCCTCTTCGGCCATTAATTTTTCCCCGTTGTTTCGATTTTTTGCACGTCAATCTTTCGGCGCAAGAAACCGTGTTCCGCCCCTGCCAACGAATACATTCTTTCAATCGCTTGTTTTTCGGTCGGCGCTTCGACGGTTTTTGAAAATTTTTTTCCACCATATGCTGCGTGAATCGTGTATTTCATTTTTTTCCCTCCAAACCTTCTTCGATGCGCAATATTTCGAACGATGTCGTGTGTTCTCCGGCAACCGCTCCGCGCGAGTTGGCCAATACTCCATTGCCAATGAACGGGTCCCCGTAATTGGACGTGCTGGGAATGCCCTTTAAGTTTAACGCTTTTTCGAGACGTTTCAACTCGTGTTCGTCGGTTCGCGCGTGGCAGACAAATCCAGAGTTTGTCAACGCGAGCGCGCTTCCGCACAATTCGCTTCCAGCCACTTTTTCCGTAAATGCCTTCACTTTCAACGTCTTTTCCACTAGCTTCGTGTCTTTCGCGCTCAACAACGGACTGACGATTGCCTTTTCGTCGTTGCATGCGATTAAATTCCCGATTGCAAGTTCGTTGTCCAATTGTCCAACGTTCAACCCGATTTCTTTCAAGTGCTTGATTTCGCTTGGTTCGACAATGCCAGAAACGATGATTCCGTGCACGTTGGCTTTTCCCAAAACGCCCAACAATTCTGTTCCCGCCAATTGCGCGTGCGCTATTTCCACTTGCAGTGTATTTTCAATAATGCCAGATTCTTTCTTGGTTGTGCTTGACGGAACCAATGCGAGTGTGTCTGTGGCCAAACAATACACTCCCACGTACGGAGAACCGTGTATCGTGGACAAATCGATGTTCATGCCTCATCTCGTTCCAATGGCTTGAACTCTTTCGCGCTTTCTTTCGCTTGCAATCTCTTTTCGAGCTTTTTTTCCTTCTTGGCCAGCTTTTCTTCTTTTTCGTCAGAACTCTTTTCTTGCTTGTCTTCTTTCGTTTCGTCTTTCTTTTCTTCTTTTTTCTCTTTCGCTTTTTGCTTTTCCGCTTCTTGTTTGAGTTTTTGCAGTTCCTGCCATTCTGTTCCGTTCTTCAAAAACGCGCGCTCTTCCGAATAACGGTACACTAATTGCAAGGTTCGCGGAAAGTCTTTCAACCGTCCTTTCCACACTTGCTCGTTGATTTCATTGGCGAGCTTCGCTTTTTCCAAGGGGATTTTGGCATGACGCGCGATTTGTTCGCGGATTCTGCGAATGGCTTTGTTCGAACGCTTGTTCATCGGCGACCAGTTCAGCCCCTTCAACGAGGCAGTGATTTCTTTTTCTCTCGGCGGTTCTTTCGCCTTTTCCTTGACTATCGGTTTTACGGTCGTAGCTTCTTTTGCAGTTTCTGCCATCGCTTTCACCTGTCGCGCTTCTTTTTTCCGCGCTTGAAATGTCTTCTTCCTTTGACTATCTTAGTTTGTTTGGCCAAGTGTTTCTTGTACAAATTTCCAAGATTGGTTTCTCTCCAATTGCGCTTTTGTTTTTTGTTGTAAATTCTTTTGTTCGCTTTTCGCGCGACCCAAAACGGTGCTGCGGTGATGCTACTGCCGACTTTCTTGCGCGCCGCGTTTAGGAATTGTTTCAATTGCGAATCTTTGTTCGAACTCATTTCATTTCCTCACGATTTTGGTCTCTCTTTTCGGATTCAATTTTTCCAACAATCCTTTCAATTGTTTTTCGTCCACTTTTTCCGCCAGCCCTTGTTGGTGCGCGTACGCAAGCGTTTGAACAACTTTCGCGTACAATTCCGCGTTGACCAAACGAACGTTAGACAGGCGCACTTTGGCTTCGGGCGTCAATGTCTGTCGCAAGATTCCGCTCACTTGCGCTTCCACTTCCGTTTGTTGTTCGCGCTCGATCTGTTGTTCGGCCAGTTTTTTCTTCAATTCCTCCAACTTTTGCTGTCTTAGTTCTTCTTCGTCCATTGCTTCACTTTTGTTTCTTTTTCAATTTTACGGCAGTCTGGTCGCCTTCTTCGCCCTTCTTCTGTCCTTTCTTTTCTCGTTTGACCTCTTTCTGCGAAGACTCTTTTCCTTTATGAACAATCGAAGCGAGCTTTGCCTTCTTGCGTTCCGTGATTTGTTTTCTCAACTCTGCCACGTTTGGCTCCAAATCTCGCGCGTGGCTGTTCAAATACTTTTCTCCTGCCGGAGAAACGACGCGTCCTTTCTTTTTGGGGTCTTTTTGCACAAACCCTGCCTTTTCCAGAGATTGCAAGCACGAGCGGATGACTTTTCCAGAAGACTTTCGAAATTCGTGGGGTTTGGTTCCGCGCGCTTTCCTGCCCCCATAATACGAGCGCAGGCTTTCAGTTCCTTGAACGCCGTCCACGTAAATTCGTCTCAAGATAGAGGCGCATCGGATAAAGTACCACTCCGGATTTTGTGGCGCTCGCTCTCGATGCGCTCCGCTTTTGACGAATGGAACAAATTTGGGCTGTTCGATTTTTTGCTTCAAATCTTTGGACATTTGCTCGATAAGCAAGTCCGCAGGAACATCGTATACTGTCGTCAGAAAATTCACCTCTCCTTTCGGAGAATTCGCTCTACTTCTTTCGAAGGAGCTTGTAAGAGGAAAGTACAGCCAAGGCTTTTTATACCTTGACTGCGGCGAGCGGGTAGTTCTTAATAGTTCTTCCCCGTTTCACCAAGTTAACTTCCATTTCTTTGATGCCAAAGCCTTTCTTGAATAGCTTGACTGCTTTTTCCGTGTCGAACTCTTTGCATGAATACACGTCCGCTGTAATGTACGAAGTCTGCGGAAAAGTGTGAATCGAAATGTGCGATTCGGCAATCATGACGAATCCAGAAATGCCGTCCACGTCGCTTCCCTCGTCGCGCCATTTGACAACATACGGCAACATCATCTTGGTCATGCCGATTTCTTTCACGAGGTTTTCGATAAACCCGTAAACATATTCCAAACCCTTCAATTTTTCGTTGTCGCAATGATAGCCATCGATGGTTAAATGAGGTCCAAAATGTTCCATTTTTGATTTCACTCCTTTTTTCAAAAAGCAGTTTAACTGCGTTATAATGTGTTTTATTGAAGATTTAAAAAGGTTTGTTTTGGAGAAATTTCCGCGATTGCCGATTTCAGGCGCGAAATTTTCGTCGGGCGCCGCATTCCGTGCATTCGAAAATGGAAAATGTTCCTTCTGTCGAAACCAAAACGTTCTTTCCGCGCTTCCAATACGCGTTGCATTTTTTGCAAAAACTTTCTTTCAGTTCTTGCGGCATTTTCAGGCGCGAGCGTTGTTGGAGTTTTTGGCAAATTTCAACATATCGCCGGCTTCGTTGCGGGTGCGTTTCAAATTCGTTTTCGGCCAGTTCCAGTAAATAGTGGATGCGCTCGGCCGCGAGCTTTTGCATTTCTGACATAATCAGTCTAACGGTTTTTGTCTCGAATAATGCTTCCGCCACTGCGTTCCGCTTCTCGCACGACGTTTCGCGCTTCTTCGAGTTCGACGTGCAAAAACTTTTTTCCCATGCGATTTTGAATCAACATTTCTTTGGCTTCTGAAACTTCCATTTGGTTCACCCCAATTACACTATAGTGTCTAACGATTGCGAGGAATAAAAAGGTTTGTGTTTGGCGATTGCGTCCGCCGGGAATCGAACCCGGATCTCAACCTTGGAAGGGTCGAATCCTGACCGTTAGACTACGAACGCGTTCTTAGAAAATGGTCACGAAACGATTTAATACGGCTTGGATTCTGCATATTACGGGTTGGCGCATGGAAGGCAAGTTTATCGTTTTCGACGGCATGGACGGCGCGGGAAAGACGACGCAGCTGCTGAAAGCGATCGACTATTTGTTCCAGAAGTCGAAAAAAATCGACTCTGTTGTTTTGACGCGCGAGCCAACCTTCAATCGCGTGGGCGCGCAAATTCGAGAATTGCTCAAACGCGAAACCGATCCGATGAAGAACGCGGAATTGTGCTTGAAATTGTACACGGACGATAGAAGGCTTCACTTGGAACAAATCGAGCGCTATTTGGACGAAGGTTCGATCGTGTTGTGCGACCGTTACAAGTACGTAACTTATGTCTACCAGGCCTTGCAAGGCAATTCGTTGGAGTCCATTCACAAGGCGCACGAGGGCATGCGCGTTCCCGACTTGGCGTTATTGTTCGACCTCCCTGCCGAAGTGGCCATGGCGCGCATGAATGCAGGGCGTTTCATTCAATCCGACGAGAAGAACGAAAAGTTCGAAAAACTCGAGTTTTTGCAAAAAGCGCGCAATGGTTTTCTTGAATTGTCGAAGATTTTTCCGAAAGAACCCGTTCACTTCGTTGACGCGGAATTGTATCAAGAGCATATTTTCGAAAACATCAAACCGTTGTTGGACAAAGTCGTGCGCGTGGACTAGAATCCGAACAGCCGGGCGAGCCATCCTTTTTTCTTGGGCTTTGGCGTCGGATGGTGTTCCATACTTTCGGGCAAATGATAATGGGGCGGAATCGGATTGTCCTTTTCAAACAATTCGAGTGTCTTTTTGGGTTTGGACTCTCGCTGGACGCGCGCCAAATCCGAATAGCCTTTTTTGGGAACTTTCATGGGAATGGAGAGGAATTTCCGCTATTTAATGGTTTTGGGGGGTTTGCGACTGCCGGGAGTCGAACCCGGCCTCCGTCCTTGGCAAGGACGAGTACTCAGCCGATATACTACAGTCGCTTCTAGAACATTCTCCCAAAGAATGTTTTTAACCCGATGCGAGGCTAGCGCCACTGCTTGCTTTCGCTGAAAAACGGTTTGCCAAAACGGGTTTCGATTTCGAAGAATTTGACCTTTTTTCCGCGCTGCCACGCGAGTTCGAGTTGTTGTTTCACAGGAACGTCCACTTCTCCAAACACCCAGAATTCGTCCGCCTTTTCGATGAGCTCGTTCACGACCCCGCTTTCGGCGTGTTCGGCGACCAGTGGATTCCAGTCGTTTTCCACGCAAAATTGTTGGATGGTTGCGTTGTACTTTTTCAATCGCGCGGAGGTTGCGCAAAAGACAGAGCCTTTCATGCGATGGTTAAGTTTTTCCGACAATAAAAAAGAATGGGCCTGGGCGGAATCGAACCACCGTCAACGCAATGTAAATGCGCTATTCTGCCATTAAACCACAGGCCCGTTTCGAAAAAACTCTTCGTGCAAACCCTTTTTAGCCCGCACATTTAAAAACCCGCAATTCTTTGTTCTAGTATGAGTTTGCGTCGGATGATGTTTTTTCGTTTCGGAAACAGGCACGTGCACTTGCCCAAACTGTTGGGAAGCTTTTTGATTGTAATGGGCTTACTCTTGTTTCTCGCTTCCGTGGCCGCGATTTTCAGTTCGTGGGACAATGCACAGTTTTTGAACCGTTGTTTGGAAGGAAAGAGCGATTACGGATTTGCCGCTTGCCAGTCTGTGGCTTCCTCTTCGGACTTGGTCGTCCGTCCCGATCAAGACGCGTTGTCGGGAGAACAGTGGGCGCAATTGCTGTTGAAGCCCGTCGCCTATCTTTTTTTGTGGGCGGTCGTGTTCATTCTCGGACTGATTTTGTACTTGTCTGGCAAGCTTGTTGTTCCGGTAGAAGAAACTGTTCGAGAGTTTAAAATTTCAGATAAGCCGTTGAAGAGAAAGCGGAGGTGAATCGAAAGTGGATCCGGGAAGCGGAGGGGGCGGAGGCCCTGGAAGTAATTGAAGGCTGTTTTTTTTGCGCCATTAAAAAAAGCAAAAATAGAGGAGAAATGATTCCTCTTTCTATGCTTCGACTGTAATGACTTTGACTCCGCTCGTGGCGTCGATTTTTCCTTTTCTGACTCCGACCAACGTGTGTACGCCGTTCTTTTTCGCTTCGTCCACCAGTCGTTTGGTGACGATGCCGTCCAATGCCACGATTTTGGCTTTCGAGCCTGGCAGTTCTTTCAACAATTCGCGAACTGGAACTTCTTTCAATTCTTTCATCGAATCGTCGAACAATTTGGCTTTCAAACTGCCTTTGAGTCCTTCGATCAAAGGCTTGAAGCGGGTTTGGTCTTCAACCGAAACGTGAGGTTCGCTTTCTAATGGGGTAATATTTTCCCATTGCTTGGTTCCGAGTTCCGCGTCCAATGCTTTCAATTGCGGGTCTTCTTCAAAGTTTCGAAACTGTCTTCCAAAACCTCGATTGAAAGGCCTTTCAAAGTTTCTGCCTCTTCCCATGGGTCTTTCGGGAGGTCCGCGCATGGGACCTTGGCGGGAGGGTCCGGAACTGGGTCCCATTGGAGGTCCGCGAGGATGTTCGAACGAATCTCTTCGGTAAGGAATCGGGTTTCGAAAAGGGCGCCTTCCTTCCATGGGCGCGCGGTAAGAGGTTCCGTTGTCTTCGGCCACCTTGTGCAGTGCATCTTGCAATTTTTCCCGTTTTCTCAAAGACAAGTTGATTTCTTTGCGCTCCAACTCTTCGACTTCTTTTCCGTCCGGCGCGCGGGCCACATAATCTATCGGGACAAGATCGGCCAATTTTCTCAAATTCAACAATCCTCCGCGGTCACCGTCGATGAAGACTGTGACTTTTTTTCCGCGTAGTAGTTTCAGCAAACTTTCGGGAGGCTTGGCTCCGCCCATGCTAATTACATTCTTGACGCTGTTTTTGAGTAGATTGATTACGTCAGCGCGTCCTTCTACTACAAAAATCTCTTCTTGGTGTTCGATTTCTGGACCGCAGGCGAGTTTGTCCGGTCCCCACTCTTCCACGTTGGCGGCGCGCGCTTCTTCGCGCACAGAATCGGCCAATGCTTGCGTGTCTGTAGAGCTTGATGCCATGAATTTTTGCAAGAGCTTCTTGGCGCGGTCTGCGATTTCTTTTCGCTTGTCCTGTCTCGTGTCTTCGATGTTTTTGGTTTTAAAGACTGCTTCGAACGGGCCGACTTTGTCCACGGCTTCGATGGCCGCTGCCAATAACGAAGTTTCGACCATGTCCATGGCGCTGGGAACGGTCATGGTTCCGCGCGTTTTTCCGAGGTCGGCGGAAGACTGGATTTCAATGCGTCCAATTCTTCCCGACTTTTGTAACTCGCGCAAGTCCATTTCTTCTCCCAACAGTCCCTCGCTTTGTCCGAAAACCGCTCCGATAATGTCTGGCTTGTCTACGATTCCTTGTATTTCAAATTCCGTGACAATCGTGTATTTTACGCTGTCCACGTATGTTTTTGCCATTTTGTATTCACTCCTTTTGGCTATTGCTTTTGGATGGCTAGAAAGAGAGTTTCCGGTAATTTGCGGAAACGCGTTTGAAAGGAAAGACCGCTGCTTTCAGGGTCTTTCTCGACTTTCAATGTTCGCCTTGATTGCTGAATATTCTTTGCACTTTTGAATCGAGCGTGCAGTCGTTCTTTCGGCAAATGTAATATTTCTTTCTAGCTTTTTTTCCAAAAGGTGCACTCTTTGTTGCACGTTTTGCTTTGTTTCTATCAACTCTTTCCAAACACGGCTATATTAATATAACGGTGTGGGCGTTTCTCCCTCTATGACCCGATACGAGAAAGGCGCGAACGCGGAACGAGAACTCATTCGCGAATTGTATGCGGCGGGATACTCTGTCATTCGCGCTGCCGGAAGCGGAGTAACTCCCTTGCCTTCTCCGGACTTGATGGCGTTGAATTCGAGGAAAAAACTCGCGTTCGAGTGCAAAGCGTGGGGCTCGACTTCCCTAACGATTCCACATGAACAATTCGAGTCCACGGCAGAATGGTGTCGGAACGCGAACGCCGAGTTTTTCATTGCGTGGAAGGCCACTGGAAAAGGGTGGCATTTTTTGAAGCCAGATGTTTTTCACAAGAACGAAAAAAGCTATTCGGTTTCGTTCAAAGACGCGAAAGAAAAAGCGATTCCCTTTTCAACCGTTGTAGGGTAGTAGTTTTATGATTGAACTCGCTTTTGTATTGCAAGAGTTGCAGCGCTTGAAAGAAAAAGAAAAGTCGATGCGACTACGCAATCATTTGCAAAATGCCATCGACAGCATCAAAGAGTTTGAAAAGCTGAAAAACGAACCTTGAATGAAGGCAGGTTTAAATTCTAAAAAGTCACTTTTTTCAAGTATGCCCTCGAAAGTAGAATATTTCAAACTGTCTCCCAAAATTAAAGAGATTTGCACGTTTTTGGATACGAAAAAACTGCCCAAAGAACGAAAGGCGAAACTCTTGCAACAGTTGGCCGCGTCTCTGAAAAATAACCCTGCGCTTTTCGGTCCTCACGTCGATCCGAAACGGCTCAACGTCTCGCTGGGTCAAATCACGTACAAGCCAAAATCTCTTCTGTCGAGAATGCATCAATCCCAGGCAGGCGGATTCTTCCGCATTCGCAAAAAATAGTCACACGACCGAGCCCGCGAAGATGAGCGTGATTCCGATCAGCGCTACTACGATGATGGTGGCGAGCGTGTCCGGGGATAGAATTGAATTGGCGGGCAAAAACTTCAACGCAATCAGTGCCAAGTCTGTCAAGACAAACAATACTCCCAACGCGATGAGTGCCAGTCCCAATCGCTTATTTCGTCCCACGCCTTTCAGTTTCACTTCGTCCATTTCTTGGCGGAGTTGCGAAACCGCGATTCCTTGCTCGTTGAGTTTGTCTTTGACTCTGTCGGAAAGTTCGGCCATTTTTTGGACGGTCTCGTTGATCACTTCTTGAAAGGTTTTGCTTTGTCCCGTAATGGCCTTCTCATACTCGTCAATTTCTGCTTTCACTTCGGAAGTGATTTTTTGCTTGACTTTTTGCGAAACGGTTTCGGCCTGTTCTTCGATGTATTTTGCGAGTTTGGGAAGTTCTTTTCCGATTTCTCCTTCGACGATTTTGGCAATTTCTCCCCGCAACAAGGCGAACGTGTCGGCTTGTCCCAACAACAACAATCTTTTCGCTTTTTCCGAATCCACGCCCAATTCTTTCAGTGTTTGTACGATTTTTTCGTCGCTTTCTCCTTCCGACACCATTTTTTGGATGATTTCGATGATGGAAGATTCTGTTCCGGTCGCTTGTTTTCCTAACAATTCTTTTTTGACTTCTTTTTTGGCCATTATTGCACCTGTACGGTTTTGCTCACGAGTTTATGTAATTGGTCTGCTGTGATATTAAAATCTATGGATGCGCTTCCCGCTTGCACGCCTTGCACGACAAACTGAAACGTTTCGCACGTTTTGCTGGGAACGGCTTTCGATTGTGTGGGCGGATTGATAGAAACAAAGGGGTTGGGAATAAATTGGGCGGAAGCGAGTATGCTCGCCGTTCCTTCGTTGCACAATTCCAACGAAGCCGAGTCTGTTCCGTCCACAGAAAGAGAGTCTGGCGCGGTCAATGCCACTTTCAAAAACACTTGCGTGGAAAGTTCGACTTCGGTTTGCAGGTCCAAATGGTAGGGCGCTTTGGCAACGAGTAAAACTTTTCCGACAAGGTTGGCCGAATCTACTTGCTTTTCTTCTCCCGGCTTCAAAGAATCGATGACGGCAAAGGGTTCGGTTTGCGATTGTTTGAACACTTGGATATTTCGGATTTCGTGCTGGGAAGTGTTGTTTACAAACAATTGCACGGGAGTGTTGTCTTTGTCCACGCGGAACTCGATTCCGGTGTTTGCAAAAACCGTGTACGCGAGCAGTGTTCCAAAAATCGCGTAAATGGCGAGTAGATAGCGTACCACTTGCTGTTTCTTTCCTTCCATGCGCTAGAAAGGGTTTTCGGATTTAAAAGCCTAAAGCTTCCAATGGCCTTTTTGCCATTGTTGCAACATCCACGCTGCCGTGGCACTCAAGTCTGCGCTTCCGCCCTTGGCGAGCTTGTGGTGTTTGAACGCGATTTCTTCCAACGCGGTTTCCGCGTCCGCGCTTGTTCCGCCCAATTCTTTCAACAATTGCGGGTGCTCTTTTTGCAGCCATTGGACGAACTCGATGCCCACACTTTCCACATCCGTCAAAGATTGTACTCTGCGCGCGCCCAACAGGCACAGCAAAAATTCTTCTTGTTCTTCGAAAGGGATAACGCCCGGAGAGTCCAACAACGTAACGTTTTCTGAAATTCTAACCCATTGTTCTCCTTTCGTATGCCCCGCCTCCGCGCCCACCGAAGCGGCTCTTCTTCCCGCCAGTGCATTAATCAAGCTCGACTTTCCAGAATTTGGATAGCCCACCACAGCCACTTTTGCGCTTTCTTTTTTGACCATGGACGCGAGCATGGCGCGCAATTGTCCGATTCCTTGCTTTTTGGGCGCGCTAACGAATACAGAAGGCGCTTCTTTGGACAATTCCACTTTCAACTTTTCCGCGCTCCGCTTGGAAATCAAGTCGCTTTTATTGAGTACCAGCACCAACTTTTTCCCCTTGCGCTTGCACTGTTCTTCGATGGTCGCGTTTCTCATCAAGTGCGGAAACCGCGCGTCGAGTACTTCCAAAACAATGTCGCTTTCTGAAACAACTTTCCAAACCCTTCGCGCAAAGCTCATGAGAGGATTAGGGAGAAACGCAATTTAAAGGAGTTTCAGTTTTCCCGTCAGCGCATCCAATTGAGATTCTTGCCAGGGTCCGATGGCGAGCGCAGTAGCGCTTCCGGGTTCGACTTGGGTTTTTCCGGCATCGCGAATGAGCGCGCAGGGGAATTGTCGTTTGGCGATGGTGTACAGTTCGAGCAGTTCTTTTTCGCTGCCGACTTTCAACACGATTTTGGGCATGCCTTGGCGCATCCAGTTATCCACCAACATTTTGTCTTTTTTTTGGGTTTGCAAAAACGCTTCGAGCGAAGCGTGAGAGGATTGAGCGCAAAGTTTGCCTTTTTTCATGTCCAAGTCCGAGCGGAGGACGATGACTTGTTTCAATTCCATACTTTCACCCGTAGCCGAACCTTCGTTCGTAGTTTTTGTGATCCATCCATTCGAGGACGATGCTGATGACGATGGGTTCTTCTCTTCCGACAGAATAGATTAGGCGCCACGCATTGGGAAGGTTGTATTTCCACGCATTGTCGATGCCATATTTTTTCCGGTACTCGTTCGGGATGAGTTTTTTTTGGGATTCTCGTGCCGCAGAACGCGTTTTGTTCGATGTCTCGAAAGGCGCGGGAGAGGAAGTCGTACAGCCGGCGGTCTTCGGTTTTTCCTTTTTGGAGTTTTTCGAACGACTGCCGGACTTTGTCGTCCGCAAACTTGATTTTGGAAGAGAGGATCATTTTTCTTTCCTCCAGCTCAAGTCCGGGCGGTTCATGTATTTTTGGACGAGTTTGGGATTCCACATCCACACGATGGCGCCGTCCTTGTCGACGAAAATTTTTCCCGAATATTCCAAATAGTCCAAAATGAGGCTGAATGTTTGGTACATAGTCTTTTTGGGAAGGCTCCGCCATAGTTCGGTTTTGGTTGGATAGTCTTCTGCGTCTTGTATGGCTTCTTCGACCATGAGTACGGTGTCGAGCCTCGGATAGCGGAGGATGTTTTTGGGTGCAAATCGCGCCTTGGTCTTCAACATTTTATCACTATATCAATTGATATAATAACGATTTTTAAGGGTTTCGAGCCGATTCAAAAATCGGGTTCATTCAATGCGTTTCAACGTCACTCGTTTGGTCAAACCGTTCGAATTCCATAGGGAAGAAAATTCGATCATTTGCCGGGGTTCGATCCAAATCGTTCTCGAAATCGGCTGCTCGTATCCTTTCAACGTGTATGCGCGATTGTATTCCATCAACACTTTTCCGCCCGAACATTGGACGAAGCGGAACAAGGGTTCTCCTTTTTCGGTTTGTTCAAAAGTATCGTACAAGTCTGCCGAAACCTCTTTCACTTCAATCTTTTTCGGCTCCAAGGGCTTGCTCCAGCTTTGGAACACGTCCTTGATTTCAAAAACGGCTTTGGTCATGGTTTTTATACTCCTTTCATTCAGTCGAAACAGTGCAAGGCAATACGCGCTTCCCGTTAATTTACCTTCCGCTCGGCCTTTTAAGAAAAGCCCGGGGAAAATGGGCTTCGCCATCGGCTTCGACCGGAAATGTCGGGTTTCCCTTTCTTTATAAACCTCGAAAGTGTTTTCCCCTTCGAGGTGGTTTCATGGAATTGAAATCGAAAAACGAACTGGACTGCATGTTTGCGGCCGAATTGAAAGAATACATTGACGCAGTCGCGATTGAAGCCAAAGGAAAGAATTCCCGTGTTCTCGTGAACGCGTTGTTCGATGCCGTGTCGAGGCTCGACCAGCGCAAGCGTTTTGGGGATTTCTATCCCGTGCCTATTGCGGAAACCGCGTGAAGGCCTTTTTCTTCCTTTTCTTTTTCTCTTTCTCCATGCAACGCATTCTGTTCGGCACGGCCGGCACGCCGTTGAGTTCGAAAGGTCGGGATTCGGTCTCCGGCATCCAGCGCGTGCGAGAACTCGGACTCGATTGCATGGAGTTGGAGTTCGTGCACGGAGTGAAGATGGGCCGAGAAACTGCGGACCTGGTTAGAAAGACTGCCGAAAAGGAAAAAGTTTCCCTTTCCGTTCACGCCCCGTATTATATCAACTTGAATTCTGTCGAAAAGCCGAAAGTCAAAGCGTCCATCCAGCGCGTGCTGGATAGTTTAAAAGTCGGAAGCTGGTGCGGTGCAACGATGATTGCCGTGCACGCGGGCTATTACATGAAACAATCCCCGCAACAAACCTTCGCGCACATCAAAACAGCGTTGGAAGAAATCGTGCAAAAAGCGAGGGAAGAAAAGTATTCGTGCAAGTTAGGAATAGAGACAATGGGGAGAATCGCTTCGTTCGGTTCGGTGGACGAAGTGCTGTCGTTGTCCGAACAAGTACCGGGCGTGTTTCCCTACATTGATTTTTCCCACTCGCACGCGCGTTCGAACGGTCTTTTTACGAAAAAGGAAAAGTTTGTCGAAGTGTTGGAAAAAATCGAAAAGGCAGATTCAAAATTTTTGAAAGACTTGCACATGCACGTTTCCGGAATCGAGTTCAGCGAAAAAGGCGAACGCAATCACTTGATGTTGCAAGACAAGAAGAACACGTTCAACTGGAAGGGATTGTTGGAAACCTTGAACGAGTGGAAAGTGCAAGGCGCTCTCGTTTGCGAGTCTCCGGACATGGAAAAAGACGCGCTGTTGATGCAAAAATACTTCTCTTCCCTTTAAACCCCGCCTTTCCATTTCGTTCCGGTTTTAAAGGCTTTTTCTCGACTTTTGGGTTATGGCCGAAGAAAAGAAGATGTCGATGGGGGACAGTATTTTCGACAAGCTGGGAGATTGGATTACGAAAACGATCCAGTTTTTCGCCGCGTCTGTTTTTGTCTTGTTCGGCTTGGGCGCGTTGTTTGGGGCGTTGGTGGTTGGAAAAGACCCCGCGTTGCTGGCCGCGCCATTCATTTTGGCAGTGCTCGCGTACTACTCGCGCAATTTTGCCTTGATTTTTTTCGTGCTTGTTTTGGTCGGAATCTGGTTCGTGGCGGGAATCTAACGTGGCCGAATTGATTCTGTCCGCGAAAGACTTCAAAGCGCTTTCTTCGGAAACGCGCGTGCACATCATCAAGCTTTTGGGACAGCGCAATTTCAACCCTTCCGAACTTTCTGCAAAATTGGAAATGGCCGCGCCTACAATCAAAGAACATTTGGATGTTTTGCACGCGTGCGATTTGGTATACATTATTGACGACCAGCACAAGTGGAAATACTATGCGCTCACGCGCAAGGGGAAAAAATTGTTGGAACAGGAAAACAACAATGTAATGATTGTCTTGGCTTCTTCGTTCGTCGCTGTGCTTTCGTTCTTGTACTGGGCGAGCGCTTTGTTTTTTCAAAAATCGCTTTCCGCTTCCACTCCCGCGTTCGAAGTTTCGATTGCTTCCGCGCCTTCCCAGGTTGGAATGGAAAAAGCCATGGACGCGGCTTCGATTCCAGTCATTGTCCAAGCGTATGATGTCTGGCTTGCGTTGGGCTTGTTTGTGGTTTGTACGGCCATTGCCGCCTATTTCTATGTGCAAGTGCGCAAAGTCTCGTTCGACGTTTGACTTAAATTGGGCGAGCTTTTTATTCGGTTTTTTCTGCTCACCATATGCGTCGCTTTTTTTCCATAACTTTCGATGCAAGCCAGTGCCATCGTGCGAAGCATGTGCTGTCGAAGACAGCACGCGGAATTGCCCTACGCAATGGGCAGATGGCACGCGGATTCGATGTTCGACTTGTCGAACAGACATGTTCAATTTGGTTGAACAGACGTTCGCCAGAGGCGAACGGAGTCGCCCGCAAGCGACTGGACCTACGCAATGGTCGCGTTCGCGGTTTTTGGAGTTTCTGGTTGCTCGTATTCTTTCTGCCTTTATTGCTCGCATTGTCGGCCGTACAGCATTCCATGCAATCGCTTGAAAGTGCAGAAGTCGAAAATGCGTTGAAGGTGGAAAGCGCTTCTTTCCAGCGTTCGCAAGTCGAATTGTTGAACGATGCATGGATTTCGCAATCGTTGCAGTTCGAGTCGAAAAATTCTGGAATGAATGCAGAACTTCTCCGCCAAAAAATGGCCGTGCAATGGCCTGCCTTTTTGCATGAAATCGAAACAAAAAACCCGTGCCAGTGCGTGCGTTTTTTCGCTTCTGTTCTTCCGGAATCCGAGCACGCGCGTTTGCTCTTTTCTTCCAAGAACGAACTTCCGGAAAACGTTTTGCAGAAATTCCGCGTGTGGGTGTTGCCGTTGGGAGAACATGTTTGGAGCGTGCAGTGGAAGTATACGGGGAACGTGTTTCGCAACGAGCAAGTGTGGGCGTTTATCGACTACAATTCCGTGCTTGCTTACGCGTGGATTCCAGTCGGGTTTGAAAAGAACGAAGTGGTGGTGCAGTGAATTGGCAGTTGGAAGCGTTGCTCGCGTTTCTCGCCTTTACCGTGGCAGTTTCCGCGCTCTCTTTGTCTTTCCACAATAGTCTTCCGCTCGCGTTGCACCGCTTGGACGAATTGCACGCGCTCTCACAAGCCCACGAGTGTTCTTCGACTGCCAACTTTGCCTTTGCCTACTCTGCAGGATTTGTTTCGTTTCCTTCGTATTGCATTTCGGAAGGGAATGCGGTTTCTTCGCAGTTCAATGGCGTCAAGCGAAAAACCCTGTTGTTGAATGCTTTTTTCCCAAAATTTCAAGACAATGAATGGGTGCTGGTGTTGGATGCGAATGCGCACTATCGGTGAAACCTTTTGGCAAACGCGATTTTTGCGTTGCGAAAATGGGCCCTTTCGCGAACACGCGAAACGGGAGGTTTGCGAAAAAAAGGCTCCACCAAAGGGACTCGTGTTCTCGTTGGACGCGGTTTTTGCCTTCGCGCTTTCTTTGTTCGCAGTTTTTCTCTTGCTCTCGTTCGCTTCACAACGCGTGAACGATTTTTTGGACGAGAGCCAGCATTCCTTGCACCTCGCGCAGTCTCTCGCGTGGATGGCGCAACTAATCGAAAATAGGGATGAAGCAAATCCCGAGAACGGTGCGAGCGTTTATTTGCCTTCGGAAAAGCGCGTGCAATCGCATTGGATGGACGAGGAACTGCTTTCGCAAATCCATTCGACGCAAAAAGGAAATGTTTTGTTGAAGGAGTTGTACTTTCGCGGAAATCTTGACAAAAACTTCTTTCGCGAAGAATTTTCGGGAAATTGTTGGAGTGTGGAACGTTTTGTGGTTTTGGGAGAACGGAAAGAAGCAGGGGTTTTGGGAGGCGTATTTTGTGCGACGTGAAGGATTCTACTTGTCCTTTTCGGCGGTCATTTTCTTGCTCTTGCTCGCCACGGTTTTGCACTCGTTTCCGGCCCTTCGTTCTTCAGAGTGGGAAAACGTTTACAGAATGCAGCAAGGCCACGATTTGTTGACAGTTTGGTTATTGAAAGACTCTTCTTTTGTCGAAAAGATTTCGGATTTGGAAAAATTTGGCGGAAAATGGAAGTTGGAACAAGAAGGCCAGAGTTGGGGAGAAAACGCGGAAGGAAGAGCGATTGCAGTGGAAGGATTGTTCGTGAAAAATCGTTCGTTAGAACCCATTCGGTTAACGCGTTTCGAAGATGATTGAATTATTTTCCTTTCGAAGCACGAGCGTGAATGCGGAATCGAACGATTGTTCGAACATTCCTTCCAAAGCGAGTTCTCTTTCGAAGGTTTTTGCCGAATTTTTTCTGACGGCTTGGAGTTTCAGGATTTTTCCGTGTACGGAGAGGTTCCACTCGCTTTGCGGGTTTGCGTGGATTTCCAGTCGGCTGCCATTTCCGAACACATTCAATTCTTTCGCACTCGCTTGCACTTTTTGCGCAAAAGATTGAACGTTTGCTACTTCGTTCCACCACAAGAGACTGTCGGCCATTTCGAAGAGGGTGGGAAGGATTAGCGCGAGGGCTGCGAGAAAGGCGGCCAGTACGAGTATGAATTCCAAGCTCGCTTGTCCGTTCGCCAGAGGCTTTTTCCGCAAACGCTTTTGCGAATGCAAAAGGGTTTTAGTCGATTGTTTCGATTTTGTCGAAGATATCTTGTGTCGTCGAGGCAATCTTTTTCGACCCCGTTTCGCTGGTTTTTTGAAGTTGGGATACGAGCACCAGTACAATGGCCACGACTGCTGCAAGGATGACAATCAATTCTATCGAGATTTGGGCCTTTTCGTCCATGCACGAAAGCCGTACCTCGAAGCATTAAAACGTTTCGGAGTTTTCGTCATTCAACGAGCCGCTTTCGGTCCAATTGTCGTCTGCCAATTGTCTGTTCGAAAATTCGAACATCGGCTATATGCCGGCGTACCATCTCCCGATTCGCTTGATGCGAATGGGCGCATTCGGCCCTATGCGTGGGCCGGCAACGCGTGCTGCTTTCAGCAGCACTTGCGCAAA
>CAZHUN010000070.1:0-1582 GCA_964535725.1 uncultured archaeon | reverse complement strand
ATTTCATGTCAGAGAATTGGCGGAAATGAGTTCGAAAGGGAGCCGAAAAAAAATCGTGCTGAAGGCGGAGAATTTGAAAGTGGAAAGCGTAGAGAAGGACGAGTATAACGAGGGAAAAACGAAGGCGGTTGTTTCGTTCGGTTTGGAAAAGGGGAATTATGCAACTACAGTGTTGCACGAGTGGATGAAAGAAAGCGAATCGTCAGCGTAGGGCTTGTTCGATGGCACTTTCTTCTTGAAAGCCGGAAAGCACAACGTTTTCATCTACCACCAAAGTTGGAAGGGTTTGGACGTTGAAGCGTTTGGCCACCGCTTCCACCAAACTCAAATTCGAATTGCGTTCAATGGCGAACACCCACACGTTGGCATTCTTCTTGCGCACGTCATCCAAGACTATGGCTTGGGCGCGACAAGAAACGCATTCTCCCACGCGGTTGGTGTAAAAGTACAACACGGTGTGGATGGGCTCCGAACATTCATTTCGCAAATTTGCAATGTACAACCACACTACGATGTTTTGGATGGTGTAGGATTGTTTGATGGCCTCGACTTGAGGGTCGTTGTAGCCTTGGGATTTTTCAAGCTGGTCAACCTGGTTTCCCAATTCTCCGGTTTTTTGCGCCATTTGTTGCAACAAGGGAGAAAAGGCCGTGCAAAAGTCCTCCTGTTGGTGGAAGGCTTGGAAGAACAACCATGCAGCGCGCGACTGTTCGAAATCCGCGTCCAAGGAAGAAGTGTCCAACTGCGTGGAATCAATGCGCCAGTTGTAAAAAATCGAGGCCAGTGCAATGCCCAACACGAACGTAGTAATGGCCACCAACAAAGCACGTTCGTGCAGTTTTTCTACCATTTTTGTTTCGCCCCGTAGATTTCATTCGCCAGCGCGCTATACCATACTCCGGCCGTGAACAATCCCCAATAGAAGACGGCAACCATTAAATAAAAAACGCCAGAAATGGACGGTTTTTCGCGAGAGAGTTTGAAACTGGCATACACGAAAGAGAGTACGAACAAGAGTGTGAAGGCGAAAAAAATGTTTTGCAAACTGAACAAATTCAACGGGTTCCAGTTGGCTGCGAAAAAATACTCCCAACGCAGTCCGTGCAATAACACGATCCCGTACACGTTGGCAAAAAAGTCTTGTGCGCTTCCCCACAAGAGAGAAGCCACGCGGACGAGGATGAACAAGTTGAACGCGTACGAAATCACCAACAGAATGGGAAAGACGAACATTCCAAAATAGCCGTACTGGCGATTGAAAAAGAGCTTTTTGTACTGTTTCGCCACTGCAATCGCGCCCCTGTACCATCTCAAGCGTTGATGGTATACCTCCTTCATGGTGTTTGGAACAATGGTTTCCACGAGCGCGTTCAACGAATGCGCGATACGGTGTTTTTTTTCCAAAATGTGAAACGCGACTTCCATGTCTTCCGTCAGCGCCTTTTCGTCAAAGCCTCCGATTTCGCGAAGGACCTTTTTTCGAAAAATGCTCAACGGTCCTGGGGTCACGAACAACGCGTCTAATGCCGCATTACTCTTTCGCAAGAAGTTGGCGATAATGTATTCATGTTTTTGCACTTTT
>CAZHUN010000069.1:0-4027 GCA_964535725.1 uncultured archaeon | reverse complement strand
AAACAAAAATGCGCCCATTCGCGAGTCCGCGAATCGGGAAGCTCGACCAAAAGAGGAATGCAGGAGGGAGGACTCGAACCCCCGGAGCCACTAAGGCACTGGAACCTCAATCCAGCCGAATTGCCGCTATCGGACTCCTGCAATGAAAGAGTTATAGGTTCGAGAACACCTTTAAAGATTTCGATTCGCCCAAAAATGAAGCACTTTCAATATTCTAGCCAACGCGAACCCTTTCATCATTCTCTCGAAAGACACCCGCAGATTCGAGCATGTCAAAGCACAAAGAAATGCGTTTTTTGGGATTTTTCACAAAATGAGCGTAAATCATCATCCGACGAAGCGAATCAAAGTGAGGAATATAATCGACTTTTTTCTTGTCAATAGCCAGTCTCAAACCTTGTGACTCTCGACCAATAAGGGCATAAAGCACGCTGGAAAAAATGAAACGCTTTTCTTTCTTGTATTGCTCAATCGTTCGGAGTACCTTTTTCTCGTCTCCCGCAAAGGCGCGGATGATTGTCGCACGGAACTGAAGACGTTTCGCTCGATATTTTTCCTCGCGAAAGAATTTACTTTTGCGTTCAATTGTCGTCGAACCTATTTTCTTTAAATCCAAAGCGATTCTTTTTTCCATCCGCGAAGCGATTTCCAACGCCAACTTTTTTTCGTCCGCCATTAACAATATTTTAGCCGCATTCAAAGGGTCGCCGTCTTTTTCCACGAGAAGAGCAAAACGTCGCGCCATATTTTTGTCGCCGATTATTGCACTGATTTCACCTGCGGCCGGGAACTTTTTTTGATGTTCAAAAATGCGAATGATGCGCGAGGCTTCTTTCACATTTCCGGCAAACTCATAAACCCTCGCACCCTTGACGTTTGGAAAATCAAGATGCATCTTTTCTAACTTTTGGAGACTTTTCACCCCAATTCGAACGTCACTTGCTCGCAGTTTATCACGTATTTTTAAAACGCCATAATTCTCTTGCGCGCTTAAAAAAGCATTTTCGATTTTGGATACGAGTCTTTGGACGTTTTTCCAATCGCCCACAATTTTGCTCAATTCGACAGCAGTCGAAAAGTTTCTCTCTATTTCGGCCTTTCGAATGAAATAACGGATTCCAGCATTTGTAAACGGCAAGGTCGAACTATTTTCATACCTTTCGTCCCACTGGCGTATTTTTTGAACGTCCCGAATTTGTTTAGTTGGAAGCGACAATTCTTCGACAGAATGCAAGACTTTTTTCAAGTTTTTTTCCACACGTACCGAATTTCGCCCAGAATACTTTTCTCTCTTGGCAATAATGACCCTTGGTTTGGAAAGATTGGAACCCATGAAAAGGTGACATTTCTTTTCTTAATAAACGTTAAGGTAAACCATGGCGATCAACTAAATTATTTGCGATGGATTGCACGAATTGTACCAGTAGCTCTTTCTGACGCACTTCGGGGTGGGATAGAATGGCAAAAAAGGGTTTGCCGGATACTTGAAACGCTTGCAGTTGGTCGTTGAAAGCAAAAACGTCAAAGTTTTTGCGAAACACAATGTCGTCTTTGATTCCCAAGTTGTGCAATTCGTACACGTTTTGCGTTTCAAGCATTCCAAAAAAGTCGCCTGAAAATTGCACTTCCGTCAACCCAATTTCGGGACTCTTTTCCAACGACGCGCCGAATGTTTTCGCCATCACGTGCGCGCCAGCACAAATTCCGAGTACGGGTTTTTCGAACTTGAGCAACCACGAAAATTTTTTCAAATCTTTCAAATAGCGGAAGTCTTTCAAGGAAGTGCCGCAAATAATCACTTTGCGCGCCTGTTTCAACAACGCGGGAGAAAGTTTGGAATAGTGCACCGACTTCACCTGACCGCCCGCTTTTTCCACAATATCCTGAACGGGGCGCACGAATTCCAAATCGTGCAATGGATTCGCATTCGTCTTCACAATCAAAATCATTTTTTCACCAACGTCGCGAGTTCGATGCGCAATACGCGCGCGCCGCCGCCGCGCTCTTCCGCGCGCGTTTTTTCAATCTGGATCCGTTTCTTGAAAAAAGGGGAATCGTATACAAACGATTCGTACTCTCCGCCTTCGCCCGCGGGGTTGATTCCCAGAATTTTCGAAATGCCGCGAATGAAAGCAGAGTCGATGTCGCGGCCCAAAAAATTCTCCATTCCTAGGGCGAAAACCCCAACTACTTTCGCCCGGATTTTTTCCTGTTGCAGTTCGTGCAAGAGTTCGAATTGGTCTTTCTGCCACAAGGGGTTGAAGCATTCCAATTCCAAAAAATCGCACACTTTTTGGAAGCGCGCGGATTGAAAGGCAGAAGCGAGCGCTCCGGAAACCACTCCGTCGATTTTGTACACGCGTTTCGCTTGTTGGAGGGCGAGCGTCAAATCGTGCAATTCTGTCTCTTTCTCTCCGATTGTCTCTTTTACAATCAACGGCAGTTTCATGGCTTGGGCTTGGAGTTTCGTCCATTTCACGTTGGGAACGTGGAACAAGAAGCTTTCTGGATTTTTGGAATGCAGCGAGACGAGGCAAGCGATTTTGGCGTATTTTTTTGCAACGTGCAATGCAAGCGTAGAATCCTTTCCGCCAGAGAACAACACTGCGAGCTTCATCTTCCCGCCTTCAAGTAATTTTCGCGCTCGGCTTTGGAAAACTTTTCAATCGAATAGCGGAGCATGGTTCGCGGCATTTCGAACGCGTGCTTGTCGAGAAACGCTTTCAAAATCGAAACGTCTTTCTTTCCCACTTCGCGCAACATCCACCCTACCGCTTTTTGGATCAACCCGCACTCGTCTTTCAACAAGATTTTGGAAATTTTCAATGTTTCTGCCAGGTTTCCGCGCTTGATGAACGCGTAAGTTGAAACGATTGAAATGCGGCGCTGCCAAATATTGGAAGAACGGGCGAGTTTGTACAATGGTTTCGCGCTTTTGCCGGACAAGTGTTCTCCCACAATATAGGGCGCGGAAAGGTCGACCAAATCCCAATTGTTGGCTTTTTTTGAGCGTTTGTAAAAGAAATCATACACGCGCTTGCGCGTTCGCTTGTTGCCGTTTTCGAATTGGAGAACGAGGATTTCCAACGCGCACAAGCGGCCTTCGTGGACTTTCGAGTCCAACAGTTTGGAGATTTCGACAAGAGAGAGGGCGGAATGTTTTTTGGCGACGGCGCGCGTTTGCGGGACTGTAATCCCATAAAAAACGTCGCCTTCGCCGTACTCGCCTTTTGCGGTTTTGAAAAAGCCGCGCAATACGTTCGCTTTGGAAGGGTTGGCCAGCGCCTTCAAATCGCGTTGGACGACTTTTGCAAAATCCATGAAATTAAAGCAATGCAAAAGCGATTTAAAGGAGAAAAGCGTGATACTTTCATGAAACTGACAGACCCGTTCAAGAGCGCGTGGCACGCCCTCGGATTGAGCAAGGAAGCCAGAGATGTCCAGCGACGTCGTTGGGAGTGGAGAGTAGAATACAAAACTTTAACTCCAAAGGAAAGGAAAGAATTTGACAAGTATTTCGAGGCAGCCAAGAGGATTGTATCGCAACAAGTCGACATTCCGATAGTCGTAGAAAGCAAGGCCAGATACTTGGCCAAGGCAATGATCGGAAAACTGCCGAAAAAAGAAATGTCCTTCTTTTCGGAAACCCAACGACAACAGCTCAAAGAAGAAGCCGCCAAAATTTCCCTTCAACCGAAAGCCGGTTCGACTCCGAAAAAGCGCACACTCTTTACTCGGCGGAAGAAATAAAACAATACAAATTCGCCAACTTCTGGTAGAAAAAAGCGCGGGGAACGTGCGTCGAACAACTAGTTCGACTCTCTCCTTAGTGGTTAACGGCCAATTATGTTCAAATTTTCAAGGAAGAAACTTGTATTTAGCAGTTGCTTTTGAGACAAAAAATGGGATAGATTTAAATGGAACTTTGACGGCTAATAGTAGTGTATGAGTGAAGCAATATTGTTGAAGCAAATCGTGTCAAAATTGTCGGACATCGACCAGAAAGTCTCAGCCTTGATGGTTCGAA
>CAZHUN010000068.1:0-5548 GCA_964535725.1 uncultured archaeon | reverse complement strand
GACTCCAGGTGCAACCTCATATGGTTTGCTCTCCACTACCAATGGAACAGTCGGAAACAATATTGCCGTTCAAGGACAAGTTGCGGGCGGAACGGGAAAGTTTTCGTATGCGATTCTTGGAAAGGATTCTTCCACGAACGCGATGGGAGTGTTGGGTTACAACAATTCTGGCACGGCGTACGGAGTGTGGGCTTCTGGCGGAAGTTCGGGAGTTGCGGCCAAGTTGGATGGAAAGGCGGACATTTCGGGCCGCGTACAGATTGGTTCGAGTTCGAACAGAGTGGGAATCACGTTGTACGATACGGCCAACGGAAGCCCGTTCTGCGTGACCATTACGAACGGAACTTTGAAGAGCACGGCAGGCGCCTGTTAAAGGCCCTGCAATTTTCTTCTTTTTTTGTTCAAAAACTAGTTTTTCTTTTTGCTTTTTTTGTCGAGTAAAACGTTTTGTTGTCGGCTCCATTCCTTATTCCGAACACTTGCGAAGTTATACTCGCAAAACGCTTCGAACCGCGTTAAAAAGAGCGGGTTTTAAAGACATTGAAATTCTTGAAGAAGTGTATCGCGGCAGAAACGTGGCCGACAGCTACTTTTTTTCCGCAAAGAAGGCGAAATTTTGAAGTTTGAAAAAATTGTCGTTTGCGATTTGGTCGAACGATTGGCCGAAGTGTGGAAGTCCAAGCCAGACTTGATTTTGCAAAGCGAAGCCGAGAGGAAGTTGCTGGACGAAGGAAAGCTGGAAATTTTGGACGTATATGATGAAAATAATCAAAGGATTGGCGCGGCCTCCCGAAAGGCGTACATTCAATTGGGATTGATTACGCGCGCGGTCCACATTTTTTTGTTCAATTCGAAAGGACTGGTGTACATTCAAAAACGAGCTGAAAACAAAGACACCTATCCGGGTTTTTTTTCCCCGAGCGCGGCTGGCCATGTTGGTTTGGAAGAAGAAAGCAAAACCGCGGCCGAGCGCGAATTGTTCGAAGAGTTGCACGTTCGTTCATCGCTCGTTTTTTTGGGAAGTTTCAAATGTTTCAAGCCCGAAAATGTCGTCAACCAATTTTACGATTTTTACATGGCGGTTTCGGACGAAAAAGTGGAAGCGGACAAGGGAGAAGTGGAAAGCGGAGAGTGGGTTTCGCTTCGTTTTTTGGCGAAACAGGCGGATTGGAAAAAATTTGTTCCCGCCCTCAAATGGGAGCTAGAGCTGTTCGCGTCCAAGATGGTGGAAGCGCTGAAAAAGCAAGGAATCGAGAGTGCTATCGATTGATGTGCCGTTTCATGAATCGCACGGCGTCCGAAACTGAACCCTTGTTTTTGACGACGATTCCTTTCGATTTTTCGGCCATTTTTTGGATTGCTTCCAGCATTTCGGGAACGAGTTGGTAATACGCTTTTTGCAGTCCCATTTTGCGGTTGAATTCTGTCACGTCTTCGAACCCTTGTTTTCGCGCGAAATCTCGCTGGAATTGTCCGATGCTGAAAAACGAGAAATTCAATTCTTTGCTCAATGCCGTGCCAGTGCTCGTCTTTCCCGCTCCAGTCATTCCCGTAATGAGGACGATTGTTTTCATGCTTTGCAGTAATAAACCTGCTTTCGAGTATATGTTTTTATTGCACCAATCGATAATATTGTAAAGTACAAGGTCGGAAAAAGATGAAACGCGTTTTGATTGGTTTTGCATTGTTGTTTTTGATGATGCTTGTCCTCGCGCCTTCTTCGGCCGATTTCAACTCGGATTCGAATTTTTCTTCTGGAGCCAACATTTTTGGAGGAGTAACGGTTTCGGCCGATTTCAACCACCATTCCGCCATCGGACAACCGTTTACGGGAAGGACGTCGAGCGCAGACTTTATCACGATTTTGGGGTACTTGGTCGCGTTCGCTACTGGAACTTCGAGCAACGCGCCCGTCATTGTTTCCGTTTCTCCCTCGTCCAACCAAACCATTGCCAGCTCTTCCCAAACCTTCGCCGCTACAGTAACGCCGGGAGACTTTCCAGTCTCGCACTGCATTGGAGTCGAGTACAAGAACAGCGTGTTGTTTCGAAACGTGAGCGTGGCCGCTTCGAACAATGTTTGTTCTACTTCCGTTTCTGGCCTCGCGCAAAACGATTCCGCCTATGTGATTTGGACGGCGTACGACACTTCTGGCGTTCCCAGCGCTTCGCATACGACAGGAATCGTTACTTTCAATGCAGGAGGCGACCTTTCAACCCTCTTGCCAGACTTGGCCATTTCTTCCCTCACAGCCGATTGGAATGGGGGATACGCGGATGTCAATGTGGTGGTGGTAAATTCTGGCAACGCGGGCGCGGGCGGTTTCGAAGTCGCGCTTTTTGAAGGTTCGATATCCAATCCTCCGATCGACACTCAAAGCGTTTCGGGATTGAATGTGGGAGAAAGCACCAAGCTTGAATACCGCATTCCTTTTTCCGGCCCTGGAACGCATACCATCATTGCCTTTGCCGATTCGTCCAACTCGGTCAGTGAGTCGAACGAGAGCAACAATTTGAATGCCAACAATTTCGACAGCATTGACATCATTGTTCCTTCCAATCCGGACTTGCCGGACTTGGCGATGGGAAGCGTATTCGCTTCTTTGAAAGGGAGCACACTCTCGTTGGACGTGGAAGTTTCCAATGACGGCAATGCCGGAACTGGACTTTTCGGTGTTGCGGTATATTACAACAATTTTTCCGGACTCTTGCTATCGCGCCAAGTCGTGAATGGCTTGACAGCTGGTGCTTCTACGACGAGCAGGTTGTCTTTCGAAGTGGACTTGAATTCTGGAATCCCTTCTCCAGGAACCATTTCTTTCGCTGGCCCTTTTTCGTTAAGCATGTTCCTCATCGCCGACGACCAAATGGATGTTCCAGAATCCGATCGTTCCGACAATTCCAAGATTTTAACCATTTCCTTGTCTTCCGAAGGCGAAATCATCGACCAGAACGAGACGTGCACGGAAAATTGCGGGCCTCCAGAACCTCCTGGTCCTCCAGGCTCGGGCGGAATTCCTAGTCCGAACCAAATTCCCGGAATCGGAACTGTAATGCCTGGATCGGTATTGCATACGGTTTTCGGAAACACGTTGGGAAATGGAACGATTTATGACGTGTTGGCCGGAGGATTGAATGCCGTGTTTTTGGGCGCGCTGGGAATAATTGCCCCTTGGGAGTTCTTGATTTTGTTCATCCTCGCCTTGATTGCCGCATACTTAACTTTTAGAATGTGCTTGGAAATCTTGTTCGAACAAGCGCTCGTGTTGGCGGCTGTCGAAGAGCGCAAGCGTTTGGCAGTCCGCGTCGGTTTGGCAGTATTGTTTTTCTTCGTGCCGTTCGGAGTCGCCACTTTTTTGGGATTTGTTACCGCTTTGGTTTGGGCGTTGATCGAAATCGTGTTTTGGCCTTTGGCCCGTTATGGCAAACAACAGTGGCAGCGCGGCGAGCAGGAAAAGTCTCTCACATTGGAGAGTGAACCGCTTTCGAAAACTGGCCAAGAGGTTGGGCAATCCAGGTTTGGCTAAACCATAAAAAAAGAAAATGGCGACTACATGTCGCCCATGCCGTCCATTCCGGGAGGCATGCCTTTCGAAGAAGGTTTGCTGCTGCCCGCAATGATGTCGTCAATGCGGAGCAACATTTCCGAAACTTCTCCAGCCGAAGTGATGGCTTGAATCTTCACACCCAAAGGTTCGAACACTTTGCGCGCTTTCATGTCTACGAATTCTCCCGAATACACGTCCACGCCGATGTTTTTTCCGCCATTTTGCGCGTGCTTGTTGCGTAATGCAACAATGGAATCGATGGGGTTCATTCCCGCGCTTTCGGCCAACGTGCGAGGGATGATTTCCAATGTTTCTGCAAAGGCATCTACTGCCAATTGTTCTCTTCCGCCCACGGTTTTGGAAAACTCGCGCAGTTTCATCGCGACTTCGATTTCGCAGCTTCCGCCTCCGGCCAATACTTTTCCATCTTTCAATGCCGTAGCCGTTGCCATGATGGCGTCGTGAATGGCGCGTTCGGCTTCGTCTACGACATGTTCCGAGCCTCCGCGGAGCAAAATGCTAACCGCTTTCGGGTTTTTGCACCCTTGCACGAACGTCATCAAGTCTCCGGAAATCTTCTTCTCTTCTACAATCTCGGCCACTCCCAAGTCTTCTTTCGAAAGGTCTTCCAATCGAGAGACTACTCTTCCGCCTGTCGCGCGTGCCAATGCATCCATGTCCGACTTTTTGACTCTGCGTACTGCGACGATTTTTTCTTTGGCCAAAAAGTGTTGGGCCATGTCGTCAATGCCTTTTTGGCAAATGATGACGTTAGCGCCGGCATCTTTTACGCGCTGGACCATTTTTTTCAACATGTTCTCTTCTTGGTCCAAAAACGCTTGCAATTGGTCGGGAGACGTGATTTCGATTTTCGCATCGGTTTCGGTTTCTTTGATTTCTAGTGCGACATCAATCAACGCGATTTTCGCGCCTTTCACTTTTTTGGGCATTCCCGCGTGGACGATTTCCTTGTCCAACACGATTCCGTTGATCATTTCAGAATTGGCCAAACTTCCTCCCACTTTCTTTTCCACTTTGACATTGTCAATGTCCAACACGGTTTTGCCGTCTTCTTGTTCAACGACTTGCGAAACTGCTTTCATGACCAAGTCCGCCAATTCTTCGGACGCTTCCGCGCTCTTTCCCGTCATGGACGTCAACGCGATGTGCCTCAACGTGTCCGTGTCTTTGACGGTTACGGGCTCTGCAATTTCAGTATAATACTCTTTGGCTTTTTTCGCCGCAATGCGGTATCCTTTGATGATGATGGTAGGGTGGATTTCATCATCCAACAAATTTTCGGCTTTGGCCAGCAATCCTCCGGCAATGACCACTGCGGTAGTCGTCCCGTCTCCAACCATGTCGTCTTGGGTTTTGGCCACTTCAACCATCATTTTTCCGGCCGGATGGTCGATGCTCATTTCCGACAAAATAGTCGCTCCATCGTTCGAAATCGTAATATCTCCTAAATCATCTACTAACATCTTGTCCATGCCTTTCGGTCCCAATGTACTTCGCACGGCGTTGGCCACGGCTTTGGCGATGAGAATGTTGATGCGTTGCGCGTCTCTTCCGCGTACTCTTCGCGAGCCGTCGCTCAAAAACATCATGGGTTGGTTCATTCCTTGTTCGTTTGCCATATCCTTTCACCCTCCAGGGTTATTGCTTCAATCAGTATACCGTACATTCCACGAAAACGGTTTTAAACCCTGCGCAAAATTTGATGGACAAGCGTGCGAAGAGGGGGGGCTAAAAAAGCCTCGCTCCAGTTTTGGTGGATGGAAGAAGTGTTTATTTCCGGTTCCGCGTGGACCCTCGTTCGTCCCATTGCGCGCGGCCACAGCGGAATTGTTTTTTTCGTCCAAAATGCGAAAGGAAAAGGCGCGGTATTGAAAGTTGCGCGAGAAAATTCCGGGCGTAGTTTTTGGCTGCAAAAAGAAACCGATTGCCTCTCCGCGGCCAACCAGGTTGGAGTCGGTCCGAAATTGTTTGGCTGGAATG
>CAZHUN010000067.1:0-3193 GCA_964535725.1 uncultured archaeon | reverse complement strand
GTGGATGCGCACGGCCTTCTTTGTACACCAAAAAATTATCTTTTTCTTGCTTGACAAGTCCTGCACCAGAAATTCCGCTCGTCGACGCAATGCCAACATCGGAAATCATTCCTTTCAAGGGAGCAAGCGAAAGCAAAATCGATGTCGCATAACATCCGGGATTGACCACTTTTTTCGCAGATTGTATCTGTTTCGTATTCAGTTCTGGCAAGCCGTAAATCCATTCCTCGTCCAAACGATGGTCGATGCTCAAATCAATGACTTTTTTTCCATCGAATTTTTCAACGAAGGCGTTGCTTTCCCCATGAGGGAGCGCGAGAAAAACCAGTTCAACGTCTCTAAAATTTCCACGTTTCCCCGCACTCGAGCTTTCCGTATAAACAATATCCGCACCCGAGTGCTTCGAAAGAATTTCGACCAATGGCTTTCCAAGCCTGCCCGTATGTCCTATAATTCCAACCCTAATTTTGTCCACGAAATTTCCTCTAACGGGCCCGGAGGGATTCGAACCCTCGACCTCCGCCTGTCTTCCAGGTTTCGCCTGATAGGAGTCGCACCTCAAAACAATCGCGATTGTTTCAATGCGGTGCCCTTCCAGGCTAGGCTACGGGCCCATCACAAGAAAACTGCTCCAAAAAGGTTTTAATCCTCCAACAGAGACGGGTCAATCTATGGACCAAACGCATTCTCTGACGATTTTTGTGGATGAAAGCGGCGACTTGGGAAAGCTGGGATCGAAAACGTTCACCCTTGCCCTCTTAGCCACATTCCAACCCAAAAGAATCGAATGAGTCATTAAAAAATGTCGAGAACGAAAGCTGAAGAAAAAGCTCAAAGAAGTGCACGAGTTAAAAGCCAATAAGGCGAGCGAAGAAGTGCGAAAATACGTCTTGCTGGAAATAGCCAAAAACACAGAGTGCGAGATTTACATCATTGTCATCGACAAGAAAGACACGAACCACGTATTGCAAGAGGATTTCAACCAGTACGCCCGCCAAAAAATCATGGAAAAAAACAGCGGCTGCGACGTCAACATTTCCTACACGCCCTCCTACCACGTCAAAGGACTACAAGCCACCGACTTTGTCGCATGGGCCATTCACAGAAAAGAATCCTACGGCCAAGATGAATACTACAAACTCATCGAACCCAAAATCAAAACCATGAAAAAACTTTGGAATAACTTGTACTACACTATGCTGATAGCCAGTTAATCGTTCATATAGAGTTCTCCAAACGCGGTCTCTATAGGCAGCACCCAGCGTTGCGCGCCGCGCTAGAGAAAAAAGGTTTCAAGAAAAAGATAATCTCGCCTCTCATCTACGCCTTAAAAGGCATAGATTTCCCACCGTCTTTAATCAAAGCAGGTCTTGTTGGAAAGATAGGAATCCAGATTAAAGTAAAGATCATCGCTTTGCTTTTTGCTTCGGCATTCTATCATAGTGTAAAAAGGAATATTCGTATTCGGTTCAATAAAGACTCTTAATCGTATATAAGCTGCAGTGCTTGGATAATCAAGAGTTCCTTCTTGAATAATTTCACGGTAATTATCAACCCTGTAATCCACAGCCAGAGCGCCACTTCTATCCACATAAGCGTTTGCATCAGGAAATTTTTGCAAAAATTGTTTGGAAATGGATGTCGACGAAGCTATTTTTACATATTCTTCATCAGATAAAGGAAAGTCTGAAGAAGAGCCACCACTTAAAAAATAATAAAAAAAGAAAAAAAGGCAAAACATTACGATTAAAAACATTACGATTATTTTGCCTTTTAATTGCATATAATGTGTCATCCTAGCATGTAAGGTGCCATCCTAAAACATAGGGGCCCCACCAAAAGGCGGGCCAGGTGTAGCTATGTGGTCCCCCAAAGGGCATTTTTTGATGCACACCTCAAGGTACACTTATCCCTTAGGACTTACCCACTATCCTATCTGTTGCTCGGCCAAGAATAAAACGCTTTGCCAAGCAGTTTGCCGCTCAAACTACAATAACAGCATCAAGGCCAAACCGCTAAATAAAGGAACTCCAAAATTGTCGTCCAACGGCAAATACTCGGCCGCCATTCCCAACGCAGCCGCAATCAGCGCGACGTGCAGCGGGAAAAAAATGTACAACGCGATGGCCGAAATTGCAAAGCCCGCGAAAGAACCTTCCACGCTCCGGTTCGGCAATAGTTTGTGAACGCCCCACTTTTTTCCGGCCAGCGTAGAAACAGAATCTCCCAACGCCAAGCACAAGAGAGCCCCAAAAGCCACTTGCGAAGGTTGCAAGACGAAAAAAGCCAGCGTTACGGTGATGGCCAACACATATAACAAAATGGGCTGGCCGGGAAAGGCTTCCGAACCGCGCTGCACGCGCTTCAACCACCCATGCAAAAAATGAGGACGGCGAAAAAAAGCGAACAACAAGGAAAGTATTACTCCCAATAATAAAACAGCGAGGGAAATTTCCAACGCCAAAAAAGTTCCGGCCAAATAAACGACACCCGCAAAAGCGAGCCCGAGAACGGCGTGGCCCAGTTGGCGAAGAGGTTCATCCACGCGATTCCCTCTGTTGAACGTGCACCAGCAAATGGTCGGACTCGAACGGTTGCAAGGGAATGGACTGCAAAACTTCGAATTTTTCTTTCAATTGAGAGATTTCGTTTTGGAAAATTCGTTCTGCAAGAAGGGAAGGAGAAATCGAACGCGCTTTGATGGAAAGCAGTCCGGCACCGTTCGCGCGCAAAAATTGCGCGTTGCGGAGGAAGATTTCCGCCTGGTTCTTTTGTGCGATGTCCTGCACCATGCAGTCGAATTTCATTTCTCGGATTTCGGAAGGAAAGTTTTCCGGATGGTTTGCATCGGCAAGCAGGGGAAAAACGTTTTCGCGCTGCTCTGCCACTAACAACAGTTTTGTCATGGGCGTGGGAGAAAAATCGACGGCAACAACGATTCCCTTTTCACCGACAATGTCGGAAACGTGCGAAACTGTGGTTCCTTCCGCCGAGCCCAAATACAATACCTTGTTGCTGGGAGAAAGCGGAAAATATTTCAATCCTTTTGCAAGTCCTGCTGCCAGTTTGGAACGAAAAGGGTTCCACTCGCGAAATTCGATCCCATTTTCCTGCACGCGCTTTTCTCCGTACACGGAAATGCCCGGAACCAGGTTTTGCGTGTACCATTTTCCCTTTGCCTTCCAAACGCCGG
>CAZHUN010000066.1:0-6281 GCA_964535725.1 uncultured archaeon | reverse complement strand
GAAACATTTCCCTTCTCGTTATAGGCCGGAAGAACCGCGCAAATCTTCATTTGAACATTGGACGTCGTTCGGTTTTAAAATCAGACTTGCTCTTTGACTGCCCGAACATAGGACAGCATGCCGATGGGAAATCGCGCCAATTTTTCGTCCACCCAGTGAAAAGATTTTCGACCCAGTCCTTCGTTCAAGATGGACAAGGGGAGCGAAAAAAAGTACAATGTTTTTTCTTCGTCCACCGAAAACCCTTCTTCTTCGACCATTTGTTGGATGCTGGAATGCGAGAAGCGGTACACGTGCTGCTCGTCCAATGAATAGCGTTCTCCGGCGATTGCTTGGCGGGCAATGGTGCGGTCGAACACCATTTCTGCCAGCGGCCACATGGACTGATAGTTGGGCGTGGTTACAATCAATCGTCCGCCTTTTTTCAAAATTCTCCGCGCCTCCTGCAGCGCTTTTCTCGGAGTTCGCGTGTGTTCAATCACGTGCGACAAAATACACGCGTCCACGCTCGCGCTTTTCAGCGGCACTTTTTCCATTTTTCCCTGCTTGTATTCAATGTTGTTGATTTTTTGCGCTTTCGCCCTTTTTTTTGCGAACGCGATAGATTCCGCGCTCAAATCAATTCCAACCACTTTTTTCACGTTGGGAGAAATTTTTTCGCACACGTTTCCCGACCCGCATCCGATGTCGGCTACGATGTCGGTTTTTTTCAAGTGCGAAAATTCGAGCAAGTATTCTTCTCTCGTTTCGTAAAAGAATCGCTGTGACGGGTGGCCTTTCGAGCGCAAGTCAGAATAATAGCTTCCGGGCACGTTCAAATACTTTCCTTTCACTTCGAACCCTAAAACGGTTCAATTTAAAACGTCCATCCTTTTCACTTTTGTAGGTGCAATTATGCCGGTGAACCACGACGAGTATTCTGATTTTTTCAAGCACCGCGACCGCATTCCCATCATTCCCATATGGTCTCCGCTCAGTTCGCCCAAGTTCGTGTACAAAAAACTGGATTTTGCAGGAAAAAAAATCCTCGACTTCGGCTCGAGTTACGATTCTCCCAACGTGGAAGAGGCGATGAAAAAAGGCTCCGACTATCACGGCTACGACATTGATGAAAAAACGGTAAAATGGCTGAAAGAAAAAGGATATTTCGTGGATTTTTGGAAGACGAAAGAAAAATTCGACTTGATGTTAGTAAGTCAGGTGTACGAGCACTTGACCAAGCAACAACAAGAGGATTTGGTGAAACGCGCTTCGCAAGTGTTGAACTCCGGCGGTTTTTTGGTGCTCGAATACCCGTACTTGAATAATTTGGGGGGAAACAATTTTTGGAGAGACCGCACCCACACGACCCCGCCTTCTTTAGAGGATGAAGCGATTTTCATCGAAAAATTCGGCTTCCGCTCGAAATTGTATGTGGCGGGAATTAGTTATTGGGGTCCGCGCAATTTTTTCCGCCTCGTATTCAACTGGATTTTAGGATTTTACCCGCAACACAACGTGGTTGTGATTTCGCAAAAATTGTGAATTTTTGGTACAAGCCCCGCTCGAATTGCATCCTGCTTTTTAACCTTGCAACCTTTCTTCTAACATGAATTCCACCAAACGGTTCGCGTTGAACACTTCCTATGTTCTGGCCGCGAGTTTGTTCCAAAAAATTTTGGGGTTGGTTTTGGTTGCGCTGATTGCGCGCTCGTTGAACGTGGAAAATTTCGGCATTTACAGCGCCGCGCTCGCGTTTGCAGGAACCTTCATTTTCGTAACCGATTTGGGCATCAACAACTACATCACGCGCGAGCTGGCGCGCCGGAGAAAAGAAGCATCCGCCATTCTTTCCGAAATCGTCGGACTGAAAATGGTGCTTTCGTTCATTGCGTTGGCCGTCATTGTGGGCGCCGCATGGTTGTTGCACTATTCGATGTTGTTGCAAGTGGCGGTATTTTTGGCAGCACTTTCGATTATTTTGGACTCTTTTGCCGGAACATTGCGCACTTCGTTTTACGCGTTCGAAGAATTGAAATTCGAATTTTGGATTACCAACATTTACCGCGTTTTGTTGTTGGCCGCCAGTTTTGCCGCATTGTACTTCCAACAAGGGTTGCTCATTTTGTTGGCGGTTGCGGCCATGGCGAGTTTTGTCCACTTCGCTTCGAGCGCGTGGATTGTTTTTTCCAAAATCGCCCCGTTCAAGATCGAGTTCGGGTTTTCGAAGGCGTTTCACTTGGTCTACCGCTCGTTTCCTTTTGCCTTGTCGAGCACGTTTTACAGCGTGTACAACACCATTCCCACCGTTCTCGTGCTGCAATGGAGCACCTTGTCGCAGGTTGCATTCTACAGTTCGGCCGCGCGCATTGTTTCCGCCATGGCTTTTCTCTCTACGGGATTTGTTAGTACACTCTATCCCCTCATGTCGCGCAAGTTCGTGCAATCCAAACAACAAATGGGGTTGTTGTTGGAAAAATCCTTCAAATTCATGTTGTTGATATCGCTTCCCGCGGCCGTTCTTTTTTCGCTACTGGCCGAAAGGTTCATGACACTCATTTACTCTTCCGCCTTTTCCGGAACCGGAATGGTGTTCCAAGCCCTGGTTTGGTTTGCCGTGTTCAATTTTTTGAACCTCGTCATTTTCACGTTTTTGAATTCTGTCGGGCGGGAAAAAATGCTCGCGTTTTTCACCGCCATCGCGCTCGCACTCGCGTTTGCGCTGAATTTTTGGCTCATTCCCTTGTACGGCGCGTTGGGAGCAGCGTATGCCATGGTCGCCACCGAAGCCGCGTTGTTTGTGCTGTTTTACGCGTACGTGAAAAAAATCGGATATTCAGTAAGGCTCTCCCAAATATTGGCCAAGCCGTTGATTGCCTCCGCGATTCTCGGACTGGGCGTGAGCGCGTTCAAAACCGCGCCGTTGTGGATGCTCGTGGTTTTTGGCGCAATATTGTACATTGGATTGTTGGGCGCGTTTCGCGCGTTCGACGCGGAAGACGTGCGCTTGGTCGAACAAGTGCTTTCTTCGAAAAAAGCCCCCGACAAGATTGTGGAATAGCTACTTTTGCACGACTTCGAATTCGGGGAGTGGAAAAATCAATTTTCCGCCCGACTGCAAAAAATCGGTTTCGCGTCGAACAAACTCGCTTTTGAAATGCCATGGAAGCACTAAAAAATAATCCGGCTTGCGGTCCCTGCATTCTTGCTCGCTCAAAATGGGAATTTTGGTGCCAATAGTTTTCATGCCGTATTTGGCCGGGTTTCTTTCCGCCGCGGCCTCGATTTTGTCCGAATCCAGTCCATAGTATTGCAATAATGTATTCCCTTTCGTGCTCGCCCCGTACACGAACACTTTTTTCCCCTTTTGGCGCTCTACGTCAATGAATTCGACGCACTTTTTCTTCAGCAATTCGACTCTGTTCGCAAATTCCTGATACGGTTGTTTGGTGTTCAGTTTCAGCTTCTGTTCTTCGTTGCGAAACCGTTCCAGCTTTCCCTTGTTTTCTGAAAGGGGTTTGAATCCTGCGCCCTCGTGCTGGATGTACACGCGAAAACTTCCCCCGTTCACGTCGTTGGTTTCCATGTCAAACACTTGCAGTCCGTGCCGGTTCAACAAATTTTCCAACGATTGCAAGGAATAGTATTCCAAGTGCTCGTGGACGATGTTGTCGAACGCGTTGCTTTCCAACATCATGGGAAGGTAGGCCATTTGGATGATGAACACCCCGCGCGGGTCGAGCGCGTTGCGCACGTCGTCGACAAACTGGTTGGGGTCGTCCAAGTCGTAGAACATGGCGATGGAGGAAATCACTTTCGCTTTTTTGGTTCCAAACTCTCGGTGGAACGCGCGATAGTTGTAGTACTCGTTCAAAATTTTGGTGGTTCCGACTTTCGCATCTTCCAACAAATTCTTCGCAGGTTCGAATCCTACCCTCAACAAGTGCGGGTTGGAATACGCTCTCAAAGTAGTGCCATCGTTCGCGCCGATATCAACTACAATATCCCCTGCTTTCAAGTCGACGAGTTTTTCGCCCTTTTCGACGATGTCTTTCAGCGCGATTTTCATGCTCTGATTCACGCCAGACTTGTACCAGTAATTTCGGTACAAGTTGTCTCCCGGAACCGTGTGTTTCAACTGTAATAGTCCACAGCCGCCTTTTTCGGGATTGCACAATACGAGTTCCATGGGAATGATGTCTTGTCCTTCTCCCGTGTCGGTAAAGTCGGAAATGTACAAGTTTCCCAGGGAAAGGATGCTTTCCATTTTCGCGTTCCCACACACGCGACACGCGTTGCGTTCCAACTTTTTCAAGTCCAAGCCCATGGTTTAAGTAGTGGAATAGAACGCTTAAAAAACGCCCTTTTTGGTTCAAGGCCGAAAATCGAATCCTTTTAAACCATTCCTTTCCCATTGGAAGCGAACGGTGTTCGAATGGGCGAAAACATTCTCATTACAGGCATTACGGGCTTTGCCGGCTCCCACTTGGCCGAGTACATTTTGAAAAACGATTTGGGAACGGTTTTTGGAACGGTTCGCGGAAAAACGTCCGACTTTTCCAACCTTTCGCAAATCATCGACAAGGTCAAAATTTTCGAATGCGATATCGCCGATCCTTTCGTCATCCGCGACGTCGTGCAAGAAGTGCAGCCGGACCGGATTTTTCACATCGCCGCGCAAGCGTTCGTTCCCACTTCTTGGAAGGCGCCGCAAGAAACCTATGCGACCAACTTGTTGGGCAGCATGAACTTGTTTGAAGCAGTCCGCAGCAGCCATTTGAACCCGCGCATTCAAATCGCGGGCTCGAGCGAACAATATGGAATGGTATTGCCGTCCGAAGTTCCCGTCACCGAAGACACTCCCTTTCGTCCCCTCTCTCCGTACGCGGTTTCCAAGTGTGCCATGGACTTGATGGGATACCAGTACTTCAAAAGTTTCGGCTTGAAAGTGTTTCGCACGCGCGCGTTCAACCACGAAGGCCCTCGCCGGGGCGAAGTGTATGTGACTTCCAACTGGTGCAAGCAAGTCGTGGACATCGAACGCGGGAAAAAAGCCCCGGAAATTTTTGTCGGCAATTTGGAAAGCTATCGCGATTTTACGGACGTGCGCGACATGGTCCGCGCGTACTGGTTGGCCACGGAAAAAGGCGATCCGGGAGAAGCGTACGTCATTTCTTCCGGCCAAAAAATGCAGATGAAAGAATTGCTGGACTTGATCGTTTCCAAAAGCAAGGTCAAAGCGAAAGTTACGCAAGACCCCAAACGCATGCGCCCGAGCGACGTTCCCCTGCTATTAGGAGATTCCACCAAATTCCGCCAAAAAACAGGATGGAAGCCCGAAATCCCCTTCGACCAAACCATCCAAGATTTGTTGGATTACTGGCGCGCGCACGCTTAAAAATTCCCACTCTTTTTTATACTTCGAGGCAGTTCTTTTTGCATGTCCGAACCATTTTCTACTGTAGCGTGCATTGTTCCGACGAATTGGTCGTTTTCGAAAATACAGGAAACGTTGAACAATGCGCGCGTTTCGTTGGCCAAAATCGACGCGCAACCTGTATTCTATTTGATGCACACGCCGCCCAAAGAAGGAGACTTTGCTGCGAAACGACAATTGGCTTTGTTGGAAAAAATGTCCGACGTCAAACCCATTTTGTGTACCAAGCGAATGGGCGGAGCGCTGTTGGAAGGGTTCAACAAAGCATTGAAGCTTTCGCGCAACAAGGCCATCGTCATGCTTCCCGACGATTATGCGTTTGAAACCAAAGACGTGCACTTGCTCGTCAAGCCCTTGTTGGAAAAAAAAGCCGACATTGCCGTCAATGCGTGGAAATATACTCCCATTCGAACTGCCGCGGCTTCTTTTCCCCAACCCCAGTACTTGAACGAGATTGCCATGTCTCGCCTGGTATCGTATGCGCATCCCGACTTTCATCCGAAAGACTTGCGTTTGATGCCCGCACTGCGAGAAGCGCGCGTGGAAGGAACTCTTGTGCACGCGTATGGCGGTCTGATGGCATTAACTCCCCAAGCGTGGGAAAAAGCACACAACAGCATGGTTCACCTTTTCAAAGGCCACGAGCATCACATTGACAGTTTTGCTTTTGACGTTCCGGTCATTCTTTCTGCCTTGTTTTCCCACCAACGCTTGGCCAATGTCGTTACCCGAAGGCGTTACGAGCATGGCAAAGTCACTTCCAACGACGCGTTGAAAGTACGGAGCAAGCGTTTGGAACAATTCCAGTCTGGAATTCCTCTCGTTCGCCACTTTCTCACCGTTACAGGACAATATGAAAAACTTC
>CAZHUN010000065.1:0-8518 GCA_964535725.1 uncultured archaeon | reverse complement strand
CGGATGACAGTTTGCGACCACGTGCACGTGGTCTTCCATCACTGCGAGTTCGATTACTACAATTCCGCGTCGCTCCGCAACACACCGGATGATGCGCTCCACTTCCACACGATATTTCTCTCTCCGCATCATTCGATACCGATATTTGGTCGCCCAAACCAAATGGAATATATTCTAGTAACAACCATGCTGATAGCTGACTAGTGACATAGTACAGACCTCCAGTCGGCAATCTTAGAGCGCGGCCGTTGGCCGCGCACCGACTGGAGACCATTTATCAATTCAGAAAAGAAAACAGTTCGCCCTTCAAAAGGGCGAGGTATTCAACCAAAGACGGTCAAATAAAATAAGCCTAATCTTGATTGATGCTAACTTTTCGGCGCACGCTCTGCCTATACCGCTACTGGCCCCAGTAATTAAAATTGTTTTCATGATAATCTATTTTTTAATCTTAATTCCTAACTCCAATAACTGTTCAGGCTGAATCTCGGAAGGCGACTCCATCATAGGATCTCTTCCTTCTCCCGTCTTCGCAAAAGCAATAATTTCTCGGATATTTAGTTCATTTTGAAGAATCATCATCAATCGATCAAAGCCAAAAGCTAATCCTCCATGTGGGGGTGCACCTGATGACAAGGCCTTTAGCATATGGCCAAAGTTCTTTTCTATCCTTTCGGGCGTATAATCCATTATCTCAAAAACTTTTTTTAATGCGTCTGGCGTATGATTACGTATACCACCCCCGCCAATTTCGTGCCCATTGATGACCATGTCATACTGCGCTGCTACTATGCCTTCAATATTTTTTCTCCCCATAAGATCTTTGATATATTCCGGTTTTGGAGCAGAGAAAGGATTATGGGTAAATGTCCATCTGCCCTCCTCGGTTCTTTCAAAGAAAGGAAAATCAATGACCCAGCAGAATGCCAGTAAATTTGGATTATTCTTATCTTTGCGTATATCTGGCTTGTCGTTGCCGTATTTTTCCATAACCTCTTTATATGAAAATCGGGGAAACGGAAGTTCTTGGATTTCTTTTTCAGGATATAACTCTTTTACAAGATTTGTAATAAGTTTCTCATTAATAGCCATCACGTCTTCTTGAGTTACAAAACTCATCTCCATATCTATTTGAGTAAACTCCGGCTGGCGATCGCCTCTTTTATCTTCGTCACGAAAACAACGAGCTATCTGGAAATATTTTTCAAATCCCGCAACCATAAGAAGTTGTTTATATTGCTGAGGAGATTGCGGAAGCGCATAGAACCTACCTTGATCAAGACGCGAAGGAATAATATAATCCCGAGCGCCTTCAGGGGTTGACCTGGTCATATAGGGAGTCTCAACTTCGGTAAAACCTTCATTGGAATAGAACTCATGTATAAATTGAATAGCGCGATGTCTATTTCGTATGTTTTTCTGCATTCTACTTCGTCGTAGGTCAATGTAACGGTAGCGAAGACGCACTTCTTCACCAATCTCTTTTCCATCTCCAGAAATATCAAAAGGAGGTGTCTCAGCTTCATTGAGTACAAATATTTCAAGAATTTCCAACTCAATATCGCCATTCTGCTTATCTTTCTGCATAGCTCGTTCTGGTCGCTGGTTTACTTTCCCTCGTACCTCAACAACCCATTCCGTTCTGACTTTTGATCCTATTTCGTGAACATTAGAAGCGTTTGGCAAAATAACACCCTGCACTTTGCCAGACATATCTCTGAAATCGAAAAAAATGAGTTTGCCCTGATCCCGACGGACATCAACCCATCCTTTTATAGTTATTTCCTGACCAATATAGTTTTTGAGATCTTTTATATATATTCTTTTCATAAAAATCTAAATAATTCTGCCACTGGCACGCCGAGGGCTTTGACTATTTTTTCCAATGTATCCACAGTAGGATTGGGGGCTTTCGCCAGTTTCTATCTCTACAACTGCATTCAACGCCAAATCAACATCTTTTGAGAGGCGATTTTGGGAAATCCCTTTTTTCAACCGAAGTTTGCGCATATTTTCACTAACTGTATTTGCCATAAAGTTTTGACATTAATAAGCTACTATGATACACTACTTATGATATACTTATCTCAATTAGGCTGGGGCGGGCTTTGTTGAAAATGTCCAATTTTGGGACTTTTTTGCGTAGAAGTTATCCTTGTTGATTGGTGTTTTCAGATGTAAAGCGATTCGATCGAAATTTGTTCGCTACCCTCTTGTCCATCAATTCTCGAGACTTTCAACAAAGCCGTTCCAACCCCAATACTATTTATATGCCAAAACGCTTTGAATAGACCATGTTGGCGGAATTCTTTCAACGCTTGGGCTTTCACAACACTGCTCTATACTTTGCCTTCATCGGATTTGTGTACGCACTAGTAGGGATTGCAATTGCCACCATAGTCTTTTCGTCCAACATTGGTTTAGTGGCCGTGTTTTTGATTTCCATTGCCTTGATGGCTTCGATTGGAAAATTGTTGAATGTGGCCGAATTGTTGGGAGGAAGGAAAGAGAAACTCCAACGCGAAAACGTGTACTTGGAAGAAGTGCACGTGCGGGGAAAAGAATTGAGTTTGAAAAATCTGTTGGAAGATTATAAAGACTTGTTCAACGCGTACGCTTTTTCGTTTTTCGGAATATTTTTTGCATTCGCGTTAGTAACCATATTTTTGCCACTCGGATTGGAGGGCGTTTTTTTCGGCAGCCAGTTGGGGCTTTTGACGGGAAGCGCGGCAAATGCAAGCGCTTACACTGGACTGGTTCAGCACAATTTGCTCATCTTTGCCATTGTATTCTTCATTTCCCTCATTTTCGAATTCGGAACCACTTTCGTGGTCACGTGGAACGCTTCAGTGTGGGGCGCGGTTTTCGCCTTGCGCGCCAAACAAGCGGCCGCGCTCTCGCAAGGAGATCCATTGGCTTCTTTTGCCATGCTGATGGCAGTCGTTATTGCCCACACTGCGTTGGAAGCGAGCGCGTATTTTTCGGGGGCGATTGCGGGCGGAATCTTGAATAGGGGATTTTTGAAAGAGAAATGGTTCGACCAACGCTTCAACCAGATTGCATTGCACGCGGTGTTGATTCTCGTCATCGGAGCGGTTTTGGTTGCGATTGCGGGAATCGTAGAAGTGTTTTTCGCCTGGCCATTGCTGCCCTTTTAGGCCAAAGGTTTTTAAATTCCGCCTTGCATTTCTTTTATACTATGCAAAGTGAGTGCCTTCACATCGCGCAATCGCGCGTCTAATTGTTTTACTATCCAGAAGGCCTCCAGCGCATGGAATTTTTCAAGAGAAACGTCAGTGGGCGCAAGAAGTTCTAGTGCACAATCGGCAATGAGGCGGCGATTGCGTGTCCAACCCGCGCAAGTGTGGTGCAATCGCCAAGAATTAAATTTAAAAAATAGTCCTAGCAAAGCGTACAATATGAGGACAGAAAGAGTCGCTTTTCCAAATGGAAATTTAAAAAAATTAATCCGAACGGCTTGGAAGAAATCGGGGGAGAGTTGGCGAAATTCTCCAAAAATTTTTGGAATTAATTACAATACCCTTCGTTCGTATTATGCTGAAAAAACAAGAATATCCGTTGCCGATTTGGAAAAAATCGAAAAAGCGCTAGGATTAACGAATTTGATACAAAAATTTGGGGGAGAAACTATTTTTTGGAGTCCCGAACAAAACATTGACATAAACGGTAGCGGAGGACCCAAAATCGGACTAAACAAAACGAAACTATCCGAGCCCAAAATAATGTTTGAAAAGAAACCAGAAGAATTAGAAACAAATCTGGTTTCTTTTAGTACTTATGACATAAAGAAACAAGTAATTTTGCCAAAAAAAATAGATGAATATCTTGCAGAAGAAACAGGAATACACCTAGGCGATGGCTTTCTTTCAGGAAACAGATATGATTTTAGAGTCAAAGGGAACAAAAACGAGAGAGAATACTATGATAAATTCATGAAGAAACTTTACAAGCGACTCTACAATTTTAACCTTAACCTTAAAGAATTTGAAAATACGTACGGGTTCGAATTATCTTCCAAAGCAATCTGGGAATTCAAGACAAAAGTTTTGAAATTAACGGCCGGGAGAAAAGAAGAAATTGCAATACCAGAAAAATTCAAAGTAAACGACATTTCGGTATTGTGCGGTTTGATAAGAGGATTTTTTGACACAGACGGGTCAATTTATTTTCGAAAAAAATATTATCCCGTTATTTCCACCACAATAAAATCCAGAAAACTTGTACAAGATTTTTCCGAAATTTTCAACATGTTGGGATTTAATGCAAAAACATATCGCAACAAAAAAGGTTACTCTAGCCTGGTGTTATACGGTTATGCCAACTTTGGCCGATATCGCAAAATGATTGGATGGCACAATCCAAAACAAATCGAAAAAGTAAAAAAGTGGGAGAAAAAAGCAAAAGAAACACGCTTATTTGGCGACCGTCGTCCAGCCTGGTTAGGACGCAGGGCTGTGGATCCTGTAACCTGGGTTCAAATCCCAGCGGTCGCCCTGAGGCAAAAAACATGACTTCAAATATGAAGAAAACATATGAAATCCCGGGTCCGAGTCCCGGCATGGATCTTCAAAAAGGCGGCTGCCTTCATCAACTCCAAAGAACAATTTGAAGAAAAGAAAATCATCGGTGTTTTGGGAGGAATGGGACCAGAGGCGACCGCCGAATTTTACCGTTTGATGGTTGTGAAAGCACAGTGCTTTTTCAGCGCACAATATGATGCCGATTTTCCTGCAACATACATCTATTCTGCGCCCATACCGGATATTGTGGAAGGACTCGATGACAATACAAAAAGGACAACGGCAGAGCGCGCACTTGTAGAAGCGATTCAAAAAATTGCTTCTTGGAAACCTGATTTTATTGTCATTCCCTGCAATAGCGCTTATGTGTTCTTCCCAGAAATGCAACGCGCAATTTCAATTCCAATACTACAAATCGCAGAGGAAGTTTCTTTGGAGTGCCAGCGCAAAAAATATCAAAAAGTGGGACTGCTTGCCACAAGCACGACTGTAAAAAACCGCATTTATCAAGACAAAATAGATTTGGTGCTTCCAAACGAGACAGAGCAAAAAGTGATAACCCAAAGTATCCTAAACATTCTTTCTGGCAAAAAGTCGATCGAAGACAAAAAGGAGCTGGAAAAAGTAATTTGTTCGCTAAAAACGCAAGGCGCAGAGGCTATCATATTGGGCTGCACTGAACTCCCATTACTCCTTCAAGGCCAAAGCCAAGGACTTGAACTGTTAAACACGATCGAAATTCTGGCAGAAGCGACCATCAAAAAAGCGTATAATTTAAGGACCACCTGAGGTGAATGCTGTATGAGTGTAAAATTTCAAACCGTTCGTGGCATGCGGGACTTGATGCCCGAGCAAGCGAGAAAGAAACAGTACTTGGAAGAAGTCTTCCGAAAAGAAGCGGAGAGCTACGGCTTCGAACCGTTGGAAACTCCCGAAGTGGAAGACTTTGCGTTGCTCGCGGCAAAAGGCGGAGCGGGAGAAGCCATCAAGGAAGAAATTTACTACTTCAAGGACAAGTCGGAAAGAGAACTTGGATTGCGTTTCGACTTGACGGTCCCACTCGCGAGAGTCATCGCTTCCAATCCGCAACTTCCCAAGCCGTTCAAGCGATTCCAGATCGGAAAAGTCTACCGTTACGACCGTCCCGGCGCCAAGCGGTACCGCGAGTTCACGCAAGCCGACGTGGACATTATCGGAAGCGATTCCATTTTGGCAGACTTCGAGTGCGTTTCCCTGGCGTACAATTACTTGAAAGACTTGCAATTGCCATTTTCGTTGCGCGTGGCGAATAAAAAACTCTTGGAAGAAATGGCGCTCGCGAGCGGAGTGAAGAAAGAACAGTTGAAAGAGTGCCTGCGGTCGCTGGATAAGTTGGACAAAATAGGCGCGGAAGGCGTGGCGAAAGAACTGAAAGAGAAAAAGATTAGTGACAAAATCTTGGACATTGTAAAAGGGAACGACTTGCAAAAAATCGAAAAAATCGCGAAGGACAAGAAAGGATTGGAAGAATTGAAGGAATTGCTCGACTATTGCGAAAAAGCCGGCATTTCGGATTTGGTCAAATTCGACGCGTCGCTCGCGAGAGGGTTGGAATACTATACAGGTAATGTGTTCGAAGTGGCAATTCCAAACGCGCCGAGCGTGGGCGGCGGAGGAAGATACGATAACTTGATTCAATTGTATGGCGGTCCACCAACACCTGCAGTCGGAATCTCGTTCGGCATCGACCGTTTAATCGATATTTTCGAAGGAAAATTCCGCGCGGGAAAGACGCAAGTGATGATTATTCCCATGAGCGAAAGCGCGGGAAAAGAAGCGCTGGCAATCGCGAAAGAATTGCGCGGAATGGGATTGAAAGTGGAAAACGATTTGATGCAGCGCTCGCTGGGAAAGAATTTGGAGTTCGCCCAAAAGCGCGGCATCCCGTTCGTGGGAATCCTAGGAGAGGACGAATTGAAGGCCAAAGAACTCACGCTGAAAGAACTTTCGACTGGAAAACAAACCAAAGTTCCATTCTCAAAGTTAGAAGAATTAAAGAAGCGCTTGGGCGAGTAGTTTAAAATTGGTTTCAAAGGCGATTTGATTTACAGCCAGTGTGGCGCAATCTGGTAGCGCAATTCCATGGTATCCTATTGCAATATGGACATCGAGGAATAGGTTGAGGGTTCGATTCCCTCCACTGGCTTTTCCATCGCTTTCGCAATCCGATTCAAATGCCTCGAATTGGAAAATCCAATCAACCGCATCCATTTCTCGAATTGCCTTTCTGTGACTTGCCGCCAAGCACTTGACCTATTTTAAGTTGCGCTGCCCGCCTGTCCAAATCGCTCTCTTTAAATGTGTTTTGTCCGTTGAAAGTTGCACGTCGGAGAGTGCTGGGATGGAAGTGAATGCGAAAAATCCGTGGATGTGGGTTTCGATTGTTTTGGCAGTGTTGATTGTTGCGATTATTGCGTGGGCGGCGGCCAGCGGAGTGTTAAAGTTTCCGACAGGAACAACTTCTGGCGGAAAAGTGGTTTTTGAAGAGTATTCCGACTTCCAATGCCCGTTTTGTGCGACGTTCTTTCAAGACAGTTACGCGCAGTTGAAGGCAGAATATATCGACACGGGAAAGATCGAGTTTTCGTACAAGCACTTTCCTCTTTCTTCCATCCATCCGAACGCGGAAAAGGCGGCGGAAGCGTATGAATGCGCGAAAGACCAGGGAAAAGCTTCGCCATACCATGACGCGTTGTTCGACAAGCAGAGCGAGTGGGCCAATTTGAGCGATTCGACGGGAAAGTTTGAATCCTACGCGCAACAATTGGGATTGGACGTTTCTACGTTCACCCAGTGTTTGACTTCTGGTTCGAAGGCCGCGAAAGTGCAACAGGATGTTCAAGAAGGTTCGGCCAAGGGCGTCACGGGGACTCCAACTTTTTTCATCAACGGGACGAAATTGGTGGGAGCGCAACCGTACAGCGTCATCAAGCAAGCCATTGACTCGGCGGCGGGAACTTCGTCGAACAGTGGAACGAATAGCGTAACGCCCAACAACGATCCTCCGATTTCCTTGATTGTGTTGAATGATTCGACGTGCGAATTTTGCCAGCAGACCGTGCAACAGATTCCTTCTTCGTTGAAGTCCAAATTCTTGCCATCATTGCAAGTGAAGATTGTGGAAGCGAGTTCGGCAGAGGGAAAACGATTGTTGGATTCGTTGCAAGTAAAGGCGTTGCCGGCGTTTGTTTTGGAAGAAAAAGTGGCCCAAGCGCAAAACTTTTCGCAATTGCAGGGGTTTTTTGAAAAGCAAGGAAACAATTACGTGATGAGTCCGGAAGCGGCGGGCGGAGGACTGCGTTGGCTGGAACCGCCAAACGTGGACGGAGAGCCGTTTTTGGGGGACGCAAATGCGAAAGTGGTTGTAATAGAATTCTCAGACTTCCAGTGCCCGTTTTGCGAAAAGTTTTATTCGGAAAGCGAGAAGCAGTTGTTGGCCAAGTATGGAAACAAAATCCGCTTCGTGTACAAAGACTTGCCGCTGACCAACATCCACCCCAATGCGATGCCGGCGGCATTAGCCGACCAGTGCGCTTTCGAGCAAGGAAAGTTTTGGGAATTCCATAACCTCTTGTTTGACAAGCAGTCGGAATGGGCTTCGGACTCGAATGCGACAGAACTGTTCAAGCAGTATGCGCGGGACTTGAAATTGGAAGGAGCAAAATTCAATTCTTGTTTGGATTCTGAAAAGTTCAAGTCCGGCATCGAAGCCGACATGAGCGAGGCTTCGGAGTTCGGAGTCAGCGGAACTCCGGCCTTTTTCATCAACGGCATCAATGTTCCGGGCGCCTATCCGATGGACACCTATACAAAAATCATCGACGCGGAACTGTGGAAGAGTAGCTATTTCAATTCTTGAAAGACGACTGGATTGTTGTCCGCGTCGAATAGCTCGTTCAAGTCGCGCAGTACGAAGTTTCCGTCTTTTTCAAGGGTTC
>CAZHUN010000064.1:0-4415 GCA_964535725.1 uncultured archaeon | reverse complement strand
CAGGAGAGCGCCCCCTTCGAATTGATGGTGGCCGTAGTGTTGATGAGTTTTGTTTTGTTAGTGGCCTATCAGGCGATTGAAAAAGTGAAGTATACGACGTGCGTGCAAGAGAACAACAAGAGTTTGGAAAACTTGCAAACCGCGTTGGAGTTTGTGGCCAAAAACAAGGGAACGACGTCCACGACGCTTAAATTGTTGGGGTGCGCGTCCCAAGAAAAGCCTTCTGTTGTCCTCCGCAACGAAGCCCAACCGTACTTGTGCGCGAGCTATTGCGGAGACGCGCGCAATATTTGCGTACTGCTCCAACTCAAATCCACTTCTTCTCCAATCACCAAATGCATCAAACTCTCTTATCGCACGAATTTTCCGACCGGAGAAGGGGACGTTTGCTCGCATCGCAGCGATGCCACGCTTTCCAACTTGCGCGATGAAAGCGGGATCGCCGAAGGCACGTATTCGTTCATCAATGCCCAAACCGCTTCTTCCGACCCGGTCGTTTGCGCATACAGGCTCGGCGCCATTAAGGGATGACGTGCCTTGTTCGCCTTCACGCTTTCGAAAATGAACCTGCTCATTTTAGTTGTGGCGGTTTTTGCCATCATTTCTTTTTTCTTGACCAACATGGGAGAAAGTTTGAAAGTCAAAGAATTGAATGATTTGGTGAGCAACAATTCCATCATCATCTCTTCCATGCTGTCGTCTCCAGCGTATTGCGATTCGCTGCAGCGTTTCCTTCCCGAATCCATCAAATTTACCGGAACCGACCTGTCGTATGTGATGCGCATCAAAATTTCCGAAATCACCGTGGATGGCGAGCCGAGAAAAATCGTCATTTTTTCCGCTTCCGACCGGCAAAAGCCAAAACAAGTGCTTGCCTCTTCCTCGTTCGGCTTAGACGCGGAGTCGGAAGTCAAACTGTACACAAACGATTCGACGATTTGCAGTTCGGGAGACTATTGCGAAGCGACTTCGCAAGAAATATTTTTCGACCCTCAAGCGCGCGTTCCCACGAACAGTTTTTGGGCGGTTAAAGAATTGGAAAAGGGAATAACAAAACTCTACATCGTCCAATGCACGTTTACTTCCGGAATCACTTCCGCGTGCAATGCCGCCAAAACTGAAGTCGGAGAAAAACTCGTCCACATCGCTTCGGGAAACACGTTGGGAGGGTTTAAGTGCTGAACGCCGCTTCCGATCGGCGGTGCCGGCGTACGGTCTTCGGCTCCGCCTCGACCCTACTGTCAAAGCGAGCCAGTGCCATTGAAAATGGCACGCGGACTCGACCTACGCAATGGTCGGGGTATATTGGGCCTATCGGAGACGATCTCCCTTCACTGATTCCGCTCATTTTTGCGCTGGTCATTTTTTTCGCCTCGTTTCAAGGCGCGTTACAAAAGTTTGACACGCGCAATGGATTATTCGCCGACGATTTGGACGCGTTAAAAGTCGCGCGCATTTTGCGCGGTTCCGGATACTGGGTTTCGGAAGCGGATTTTCACAAAGCTTGCGTTTTGTTGAACGTGCGCGCCATCAAGTACGTTGCCGGATTGACAGAATTGAACGCCCAACTGCAAGACAATGACGGAAGCTTTTTCGACGCCGACCAGTTGTTCATCAAAGACAACAAGAGCCGAAACTCTCCTTCGTACGAGTGTTCGAATGCGGAAATTTCCGAACTGCAAAAGCAAGAAAATATTCTCGTCCGCATTTACCCCCTCGCAGTCGAATTCCAGCGCGAAAATGATTTGGGCATCATCGCCAAACCCGTACAATTGGTGGTTGTTTCATGGCGTTAAACAATAGCGGCCAGGCGGCGATGACAGACGCGCTCGTGCTCTTGTTTGTGGTGGGAATTTTAGTCACAGCCATTTTTTCGTTCTCTTCCAATTACGGTAGAACGGTTGACCAATACTTGAGTGCGCAGTATGGAATCGACTATACGACTTCGGCGTTGAAAACCTTGTTGTATGCGAGCGTTCCAAAAAATGTGGAAGGAGAGTGCACGAAAGGCGAGGCGATTTTGAAGTGCTTGGAACACGCTGTTGAAGTAGACTATTTGTTAGCAGCAGTAAAGCAAGACTATTCCAACACGCAATCCCTCCAACAATCCGATCCGACCGCGCTGCCCCATTTGAGCGATTCGACGAAAGAAGTATTGCGCCAAAATGTTAGCGCCATCATGCAAAACGTTTCCAGCTCGTATGATTACATGTTCTCCATTCAAGAAACCCAAGACCAGAAAAACTACGTCTTCATGTACTTGTATGTTACTAACTTCAAACAAGCGACAGTCGAAACGCGTTCGGGAAGTGAATCTTTCAACTGCGGAACAGACGTGCGGGGAAACCTGATTCCGTCCACTTCCCAAAAAAGCCACGTCGAATATTATTGTACGGCCAAAAATTCTTTGAACGTGCAATCCCTGGTTTCCAAAGTGGGAGACGTTTCGCAAGCGTTTGCCGGAATTACTCTCGCGCGAGCGCAAGGCAGTTCTGTCATTCCCGTCAATGCGCGCGCCGAACTCAAAATGTGGGTTTCGACTTGCCTTCCAGCCAGCGTCATGTTCGTGGATTCGAAGGACGTTTCTAAAGGACTTTCCAAAATCGACTGGATGAAAGCGGAAACTCCCTGGAATTTGGACGGGCAAGGAAATGGTTTGATTGTCTGCCAAGAAGTTGCAAGCACGAAGTAAAAGTCTATTTGAACCTTTTGGGAAAAGGTTCGCGAAAAAATGGCTTACGCCTTGAACCGCTTTTGCGAAAACTCTTTTCCACAGCCAGGACAAGTTAATTTCACCAACGCGCCTTCGACTTTGGCTTTCAGCGCGCAGTGCTCGCACAATTCGTTCCCGCAATTCGGACAAACAATTTTGTGTTCGACTTTCGTTCCGCAGTTTTTACAAGAGTTTTCGCCGGTTTCTTCTTTCCCTTCGCCTTCTTCTTCCGCGCTTTCTTCCGTCAAGTCTTCAGGAAGCTCGCCGCCCAATTCTTCCAAACTCGGTTCTTCAGCACTTTCGTCTCCGCTTTCCGCTTCTTTTCCGAGAATGCCTTTCAAATCCAACGGCTTTTCTTCTTCGTCGGAAAGGGAAACTTCGTCAGAATCGGTTTCTTCTTGTAGAGGGTTTTTTTTCTTTTTCGCTTCTTCTCGCAAGCGCTGCATTTTTTGGCGGGGGCTCTCTTCTTTGGAAGGCGCTTTTGCTTGTTCGCGTTCCATTTGATATTTTTCTCTCCGGCTCAACGAAGGGGAAGGCGCAGAAACTTTTCCGCTCGATTTTCCGGCAGAAGATTGCGCGTTTTTCGGTCGCTTGAAAGTTCCTCTCGGTTCGGGAGAGCGCTGAAGCTGTTCAAACAAGTTTTGCGCAATCTCGTCCCACTCTTGCGGAGTCGGATAGCGCTTGTTGGTTGCTTTGAATTGTTCCAACGCTTGCTGGGCTTGGACGGTTTCAGAATTTCTGTAAAATCGCTTCAACCTTCGCGGAAGTTCGCCCATAACATTCACTTGTACGGCAACGGCGCTTCTTCGGCCGAAACTGGAGGTTTTTCCGTTGCAGAAGTTTCGAGGGTTTTGGAAACCACGGCAGCATCGCTCGGCTCTTCTTCGACCGGCATTCCTCGATAGTAGAGCTTGCGCTTGATTTCCATGATTCCCATTACGAAAAAAAATCCCAACGTCCACGTCGTGAAAAATTGTTCCGCGGAATTTCCGAGTTTGTAGTTTAACGCGCGCATGGCCCATGTGGAAAGGATGACAAACAACGAGAACACGATTCCTAAAGCAATGCTCCAGCCCGCGCGATAGTCTTCTCCCAAAGTACGGATTTTCGGCCAGCCAACGCGCAAGAAAAGGTATCCAATGGAATAACTTCCCGCCACCGCAAACAGCATGGCGAAGATGGTTACGATGTTATAGTCTCCAATCGCCCACATGACACTACAGGTATTTAAAGTACTATATAAGATTTGTTTCTCTATATGGTGGATTGGACGTTGAGTGCTTGGCAATTGTTGTCGGTTTTGGTTTATTCTCTCGCCATCGCAATTCCGGTTTGCGTGCTGGCGTGGATTGGAAGCAAGTTGCATGCAGCAATTTCCAAAAAGTACAAGCGCTCGTGGATTGTTTCAACCCTTGCATCCACTTATGTTTTCGTGTTGATTGGAGTCGTGTTGTTGTACTCCATTCCCTTGCTTTCGGTTGGCACGGTGCAAGACACGCTGCCTTTTGAAATCAGTTCCCAGTTCGTGTTCGAAAACGGCCAAGTGAGTGAAGTGCCCTTGTCTCCCGAAAACAATTTGGGAGATTCAATCAGCGCTTTTGTTTGGAACGTGCTTCGCTTGTTAGTAGTGGCTGCTGTTCTCGCGCTGTTGCTGCTTCCGTTGGAAGTGTTGGCGTCTTTCGCGTTCGACTTTTTCCAAAAG
>CAZHUN010000063.1:0-15123 GCA_964535725.1 uncultured archaeon | reverse complement strand
TCTTTTGGTCGCGTTCGGAACTGCCATAACCATTGTGTACGGGGCGAGTCTGACGGGAAACTATGGAATCGTCGCATGGCTGTTTTTTCCCATCTTTTTCGCCAACATTGGGAGAGAAATTTCCAAAGACTTGGAAGACGTGGAAGGCGACCGCGGCCACAAGAAGACATTGCCCTTGCTCGTTTCCAAAAGCCACGCCCAAACCGCAGTCTATATCGCCTACGCGTTGAGCGGTTTGATTTCTGTTACCATTTTCACTTCCGGAGTCGTTTCCAAGCCCGCATTCTTGGCACTCGCGCTCCTTTCCGTGCTCGGATTTGCGTTTGCGGCGTGGAAAGTTTCGCGAGAAGAGTATGCCTTTTCCCAACAATGGAGCAAATATTCCATGCTCGTCGCCTTGTTGGCCTATCTGTCCATTGTTTTGGTGTAAGCCATGCGAGAAAGCTTGGCGCGGAATGCGTTGATTTCCTTGCAAGACCGTTCGTACACGGTCCAGTCTTTTTTGGGAACCCACTCATGTTTTGATTTTGTCGCGCGAAAAGGCTCCCATACTCTGCTCGTGAAAGTGTTGGAAAACATCGACGGTTTTCGCGAAATGCAGGCATTGGAATTGCGCAAGTTGGCAGAATTGTTCCACGCGTTGCCCTTGTTGGTGGGAGAAAAGAGCAAAAAAGCAAGACTGGAAAAAGAACTCGTGTACGAACGGTATGGAATTCCCGCGCTTTCTCTCGACACGTTTGAAAATGTTTTGGACGAAAAACTGCCCACTTCAAAATCGTTCAAAGGCCAGGCGATTGCGGAATTGGACGGAAAAAAGCTCAAACAAGCGCGCGAAAAAAAGCGCATTTCGGTTTCCGAACTCGCGCGTCGAGTGAATGTTTCTCCCGAAACATTGTACCGTTACGAGCAGGGTTTTACGGCTTCGCTGGAAAAAGTGCAAAAATTGGAAGAAACGTTGAATGTTTCGCTCGTCAAACCCGTCGCGTTGAAAGTGTCTCCGTTTGAGTTTCCAAAAGAGTCGGAAAAAAAAGTCGAAGATCGCGTGCTGAAACAATTGCGCTTGTTGGGCGTTCCGCTAACTTCGTTCGGCCACGCACCGTTCAAAGCCTACGCGCATCCGACAGAATCCTTGCTCGTGGGAGAAGCCAAACAAGCTTCCGAAGTCTCGCACAAGGCCGAAACCTTGCAAAAAAGCGCCAAAGCATTCCGCGCGCACGCCGTACTATTTGCCAAAGACTCCAAACTCGAAGAAGTGGCCGGAACTCCCATCGTGTTGGAAAGCGAATTGAAAGAATTCAAAAAAGGAAAAGAGTTGTTGAAATTGGTGAAAAAGAGGGAAAACCGGTGATGGACTTTGACGCCTTGCGCGCACAAATGGTGTTGCACTTGCGACAATCCGGTGCGTGCTCTCGCCCTGAAGTATTGAATGCTTTTTCCAAAGTCAAGCGTGAAAGCTTTTTTCCAACAGAACTCTTGCAACACGCGTACGCGGACGACGCTTTTTCAATTGGATTGGGACAAACCATTTCCCAACCTTCCACCATTGCAATCATGCTCGAACTCTTGCACGCACGTGAAGGCGATTCCGTCCTCGAAATAGGCGCGGGTTCGGGATATGTGTGTGCGCTGCTCGCACATATTGTGGGGCCGAACGGAAGCGTGGTTGGAGTGGAATGGTTGAAAGAATTGTTCGAACAGGCGCGGAAGAATGTGCAAGTGGAAAAGATTTCCAACATTCAACTCTTTCAAGGCGACGGCGGTTTGGGATGGAAAGAAAAGGCGCCGTTCGACAAAATTTTGGTTTCGTGCGCGTGCCCGTACATTCCCAAACCGTTAATCGAGCAATTAAAAGAAGGCGGTCGCGTTGTCGCTCCAGTAGGAGACCCGCGCGCGCAACAATTGCAAGTCGTTACGAAAAAAGGCGGAAAACCAGTCAAGCTATTGGAAGGCAGCGAGCTGTACGAGTTTTTCGTTTTTGTTCCCTTGATGGGAAAGCACGGCTTCCGAACGCTTGGCAAGGATGCAATTTTCAAGTAAGAAATAAAAACAACGAAAGCATTGTATTGTCATGGTTAGTTATTCGAAATTGTTCGGCTTGAAAAAGTTGCGCTTGCTGGCGAAAGGGAATCCAAACGCTTTCGTTTCGCCGTTCAAAGTGTATTCTTCTCTAAATCAGATACGGAAAAGCCATTTTCGCGGAATGCCCCGTTTGTTGGTTCGAATGGATGAAAAAGGCAAGCGTTATGCTTTGCTGACATGGGGAGCTATGCCTCGAAAAGATTTGAAAGCAAACGAAATCAATTCTCACATAGACAATTTACAATTACAATCTATGAAATTTCCAGAACGATACAGAAAAAGAATTCGTTATTTAATCCACCCGACACGAAATCGTTCCGAAATTGCTTGGACAGGGAGAATCAGCGTATCAAATACTCGATATTTCAAATATAGTAAGTTAGATTTCAAAAATAGTAATTTAGTATTGACTTCTGCACCTTCCCCTGCCAACGAAATTCACCGAAACTTGAATGAATACAATCTCAAAATCTCTCTTTCCGACAAAGGATTTCAGTATAACTGTTCGCCCCTCTCTAAACTCGACCCGCTGAAAAAACAACAAGCAACCTCAATTGCAAACACGCTTTGCAATCTTTTCACGAATGGCATCAAGACTAACCAAATAAAACTCGGCCGATATTACACTAGCATTTCTTTTCTCAGCTGGAAAGACGCGCCAACTATCTTAGAATTGTATGATTTGGCAGAAGAACGATACAAACCGCCACCCAAAGGGCCGCGTTTCTAGCCGATCCATTTTTTCAGTGAACTTTGTTTGCCTTTTTCTTCGAGCTTGGGTGCCAGCTTGTTCAACACGTTTTCGACGCGTTCGCGCGAAAAATCACGCTCGTCGCACAAAAAAGAAAGGAGTTTTTCGCGGTTCAACGGCTTGAACTCGATTTCCACTTTTTCCGTGAATGCGGGCTCGAGAAATATCTTTTCGATTTCGCGATAGTCGAATTCGGGTTCGAATTTGGCGGCCGTGCAAATGTTTTCGAACGAGTCGTTTTCCTGCACGAGCTTGAGTGCTGTCTTGGGTCCGACTTTGGGAAACTTTTCGTTAAAATCCGTTCCCACCAGCATGCCCAGCCACACCAGTTTTTGCCGTGAAATTCCCAATTTTTGCAAATTTTCTTCCAACAAAATTTTTTCCGGCTCCACGTCCACCCACACATTTCTTCCGGGCAATTTTTTTCTTCCTGAAACCGCGATGTTCCTGTAAAAGACCGGCGCGCCGAACAAGAGCGAGTCATAGTCTTGCGACGAACAACCGTCCGCAATTTTGGCCTTGGCCATGTACGCGGCCTGCGCTTCTCCTTCTCCGGGAGCGCGGACAATGGGAAGGCCCATTGCTTCCAGCAATTCTTGCGCATCTGAAATCATTTCTGTAGAAAGTCTCAGCGCGCGCGAACCGAACTTTTTCGCGTCTTCCAAGTTTCCTTCTTGCAAGGCTTTTTCGTGCTTTTGAAACGCTTCGGTGCGAATCGTATTGCGCGCTTTCAAGGTTTCGGCCTTCAACGCGTGCGGCGTTCCATCAAAGACAAAAACCGGGCGGATTCCTTTCTCGACCAAATTGGCGGTACGATATAAAAGTCCAGTCAAATGAGAAGTTACGCGGCGTTTTGAATCCATCAACGGCTGTCCGTCGGGTCCGCGGATGGAAGAAAGAAATTGGTACAAAATATTGTACGAATCGACGGCAATGGTTTGACCATTCAAATCCGTCAACGAAATCGACTGTCGTTCGAGAAGGTCTCCTATCGCGGTTCCCATGCTTTAGAATTCGAAAACGACATTTTAAACCTTGACCGTACTGCCTTTCGGAGTTCGTTTCATGCCGTAAAAACCCTGGTTTTCACCGTTAAGTTTATATACTACTTTAGCGACAATTTAATCCGTTGTCAAAACCCTGTTTTGGCACATTCGAGCTTAGTTTGGTGAGCCTATCCCAAATTCTTTGGCAATTGCCAAAGTTGACTAAGTTCAATACCAACTCTCTCAAAGAAAGTTCGCGGCCGCATTTGTTGCGGTCGCGCCTTCTTGCTTACCAATGTTTTTATTCCACACATTCCTATTTAGGCCATATGGCATTTCGTAGGTTATTGAATTGGTTGTCTTATCATCGCACCAAACAACTGACGCCCCAGCAATTGGAAAAGCTGAAAGCGTTGGAAAAATCCCACGCGCGAAAAAAAGTCGGAACGAGAGAAGTCGAAGTTTTGCCGGTCGATCAGGGCGATTTCATTGTGCACAGCTATTCGCGAGTGGGCAAAAAGCCAATTTATAGCAAGAGCGGAAAGCTCCTCAAACGCGAACCGGTTTGGGTCAAGACGCGAATTTTTGACAAGAGCGGAAAGCTGAAACATCGGGACACGCGATGGACTTCGAGAAACTACAAAACCAAATAGGAAAAAGGAGAAGCGAAACAGTTACGGCTTAGGCAAGCATTCCGTCGGGCGCTTTTTCTTCCGTGTACAGTTTCGAGTCCATCACTTTTTGCACGGCTTGGATGAAATGGGTTTGTTCGACTTGTTTTTTGTTCTGGCGCATGGCCAGCATTCCAGCTTCAATACACACTGTGCGGATGTCCGCTCCCGTACAGCCTTCGGAAATGAACGCCAATTTTTCCAAATCCACTCCCTTGGCGACCTTTATTTTTTTGGAATGGATTTCGAAAATGTTCAACCGTTCTCTTTCTCCGGGAATCGGGACTTCGATCATGCGGTCGAACCTTCCCGCGCGCAAAAGGGCGGGGTCCAAAATGTCGATGCGGTTGGTCGCCGCTAAAATCTTCACGTTTTCCTTGTCCTTGAAGCCGTCCAACTCGGCCAATAGTTGCATGAGAGTGCGCTGTACTTCTCTGTCTCCGCCGCCCGAATCGTCGATTCTGTACGCGCCGATGGCGTCGATTTCGTCGATGAAAATAATGGCGCTTTTTTTCTCTCTCGCCATCTTGAACACATCGCGCACCAGTTTGGCGCCTTCGCCGATGTACTTGCGCACGAGTTCAGAGCCTGTGATTCCGATAAAAGTCGAATTGGTCTTGTTCGCAACCGCTTTTGCGAGCAACGTCTTTCCGGTTCCGGGTTCGCCGTACAATAGAACTCCGTTGGGGGGTTCGATTCCGAGGGCTTTGAATTTTTCGGGATTGGTGAGAGGGAGGATGACGGATTCTTCCAATTCGCGGCGCTGCTTTTCGAGTCCGCCGATTTCTTCGAAAGTGATTTTAGGCCGTTCAATCACTTCCATTGCTTTTGCACGCGGGTCCTTTCCTTCGAGGAGAATGTGCACGATGGAGAGAGAGCGTTGCGTCATCGCCACGCGTGCGCCGATGGAGAGTTCTTTCGCGTTTTCGGGCGTTATTTCGATCCAGAATTCGACTCCGTTCGTGTTTCGCACGATGGCGGCGTTGGGAAACACTTCTTGCACGACTCCAACTACCAATGGAGGCGTGCGGAGTTCGTTGACTTCTTGTCGCAAGCGTTGCAGTTCTTGTTCCATTTGCATGGAGCGCGTGTTGCCCATTTGCCGTTCGGAATGAAGGTTTCGCAATTGCTGTTCCAAGCTGTACACGTATTCGTAGATGTCGACCGGCTTCTTTTCGAGTTTTACACTTGATTCCATGCTCTCGCTGGAAAAAGGAAACCCCCAAACCCTTATTAAAGGCGATTGGGGCAAAACCGAGTTTTTTCCCTTTCCAAACGCGAGGGCTTTTTTAAACCTCTAGTGTTTGCTCTCTGTATGGAATGCGAAGTGTGTGGGAAACTTTCCCACTCTCCGCAGCAAGTGGAGTTGGACGGCGTCATTGTATGGGTGTGCGAAGAATGTGCGCGCCTCGGAAAGCCGATTGCAAAACCCGTACAATCTTTTTCTTCGAAGAAACCGCCCCTCCTACCCGCGCCTTTGGACGAAGGATTGGACCTTGTTGTTGATTTGGGAAAACGCGTGCGCGACGCGCGACAGAAAAGGGGAATGACGTTGGAAGCGTTGTCCAAACTATTGTATGCGAAAGAGTCCTTGTTGCACAAGATTGAAAATCGGCAAGCAGTGCCTTCTCCGCAATTGGTGGAAAAGCTGGAAAAAGTTCTCGGAATTTCCTTGAAAGAAAAAGGGGAAAATTGAAATGGATTTTTCCGACCCCTTGCTTGCGGCAGCCGTCTTTCTCGCCCTTTCCGTCCTTGCCGCACAATTGTTGAAACGCTATGCCAACGCGCAAACTTTTATTTCTCTAATCAGCGTCGTGCGCTCGACAAAGCCCTTGCCCTGGTTTGACAAGTGGTCAAAACTTCGCGGATTGAATGAGTTGGCCGAGTTCGGGCTTGTTCTAGGGTTTGGAGTTCTTGCTCTCGACTTCTTGTACTTGCGTCATCTTACAATTTTCAAGCGCGCGCTGGGAAACGCGGCCGGTTTTCTAGTTCTGTTCGGCGTGTTCCAATTCGTGTTCAGTCCCATGCTTTTTAACTCGCCGATGTTCGCCTACCTTGCCTTTCCTTCGGCAATCGCGTTTGCCTTGTTCGGAATTGCGGGAGTGGGAATCGTTTCTCTCGTCGGAAACGCGTTGGACATCGGCGCGAAAATCAGCGTGGGCGAAAAAGCGTTGCCTGGAGTGGCTCCTGTCATTCCCGGACTGTGCTTGCCCAATGTTCCCATTTGCGTTCCCTTGCACGCTTGGATTTCCTTGCTCATCATTTTGGCCGTGCACGAAGGCGCTCATGGACTGTTGGCGCGAAAAAACAAGATTCCGCTCAAAAGCGCAGGATTATTGTTGTTCGGTTTTTTGCCCATCGGAGCGTTTGTCGAGCCGGAAGAAAAAGCGTTCGAAGGCGGAGAACCGCGCGCTGTATTGCGATTGCTTTCGGCCGGCGCTACCGCGAATTTAGCCTTCATGGCCCTTGGAACAGTCATTGTATTGCTCTTTTCGACACTTGTTTTCGCGCCCTTCATTGCGCCGGGATTGTTGAATGAACAACGTGCTCGCACTTCTGGAGTTCAGATTTTGCAAGTTTCCGAATTTTCGGAATTCGACGGCCAAAACATTTCCAACAGCGCGTGGGGAAAGCTCGAAGTCGGAGATATCGTAAAAGAAGTGAACGGAAAACCGGTTTCGTTTTCGCAAGAGTTTATTTCCGACGCCAGAATGGACTCTGCCAAAATGGCTATCATCGTGCAACGCGGAAGTCAAACCCTTTCGTTTTTGCTGGAAAAGAACAGTGCGGGAGTGGTGGGAATCGCCATCGAAAATATTTCCAATCCAGATTATGCCGCGCCTCAGTGGTATTTGGATCCTTTAGTTGGATGGGAGTTTGTGTTCAGCTTCGTGCAATGGCTTTTGTTGTTGAGCTTTTTGATCGCGTTTGTCAACTTTCTGCCCATGCACCCGTTCGATGGGGGAAAAATTTCCGTACTGTTGCTCACGCCGTTGTTCGCCAACGGAAAAAAGGAAGAAAAAATCGTCCAAAAAAGGATTGCGGCAATTTTCTTTTACACGCTGTTGTTCTTGATGGTCGTCAATGCAGTGCCGCTGCTGTTGCCGTAATTTGTTTAGGAAATAAAAAAATCAAAAAAGGCAAGTAAGTAAGGGCGAGTCCAAGAATCATTTTTTGAAAACCAAATGCATTATATTGCACTGCAGTATTTCCTGTCAGATAGAATGACGAACTTGTCAAAAATAAAAAAACACCAAAACAAGAAATTCCCACAAAAATTAATGAAACAAAAGAAATTCGGCCGAAATGCTTCGTGTTAACCTCTCTTGCTTTGATTTGCATAATCTTTAAATCTCGCGCTTTTTGTCTTTTTCGATGTGAATGCAGTTTACGGGACACACGTCGGCGGCTTCGCGGTTTTTCGAATAGTCTTTTTCTTCAATCGTCATTTCTTCCCATTCCTTGTTTTCGGGAAGCGGGTGAGAGCCTGTCACGTGAGATTTGTCGCCCACCATTTCCCAAAAGTCGGGCGCTACTGCTGTACAAGCAGCGCAGCCGATGCAAGTGGGTTTGTCGTGGATGATGCGGATTTCAACCATGTTTTACCACAATAAATTATGCAAATAGGTGTATAAAAAAGCCATTGGTGCAAACGCTATTTGACGTAATTTGGAAGGTTTGGGACTGTGTTTTTTGCCGCAAACAAGAACACCCAAACCGTTGCCAGCACGTTGGAAAAGACAATGACGGCGATGACGATGGCGCTAAAATCCACGCCCAATTGTTCCGAAGAAACGCCCAATGTGATGGGAACCGTGGCGAGCACGGCAGTCAACAGTCCGCGAGGGATTGCGGCAAAAATGATTTGTTTGAACGGCTTTTGGTTGGGGTCCAAGCGTACGAGCAATTGTGTGGCAAGATATCGCGCGAATACGAGCGCGGCAAAGAACAGCAACGCGGTTCCCAGTATGGTTCCTTGCAATGCGCTGAAGTTCAAAATGACGCCCATGTAGACGAAAAACATGGTGCGGACGAAAAACGAGACTTCGGTTTGAAAAGCAGCGATGTGCTCGTCCAACGCGAATTCTGGTTTTTTTCCCAACGCGCGCGTGACGACGTCATAATTGGCCAACAACAGTCCAAAAGTGAGAATCGCGGCCGCGCCATTTCCGCCCAAAGATTCAGAGGCGACGTACACGATAAGTGCAAAGGCGATGGTGGTAAGGTAGGTCAAGGGTTTGCCTTTCATGTGTTGCAAAAACTTGCTCCAAAAAATGGCGGCCGCTCCTCCCAACACGATGGCGATGGCAAACGCACTAACAATTTGCTTTAACGGATCGATGGGCTGGCTGGCGGCAGCGGATTGGAAGACGATGAGTTGAGAGATGGCCACGACTGGAACGATTGTCAAGAGATCGTTGAACGCGCTTTCCAAGTTAATCAATGTTTTTGTGCTCTCGGGAACGCTCAAGTGGGCAATCAAGGGAATGATGATTTCGTAACTCGTTCCGGCCAAGACAAAACCGAGCAACAACGCGATCAACGGATCCAATCCCAAAAACTGGAATCCGAGCAAGGCCACAAATCCCGAACTCAACAAGACTACTGCGATGGCAAACAATCCAGATTCGGAAAAGTTGTGCACGACTTCTTCAAAGTCCAATTTCAACCCGCCTTCGAATACGATGATGGCGAGCGTGAGCGTTCCGATTAATGGCGCGATCGAAATGAGCGAAGAAGGGTTCAACAATCCCAATACTGGACCGATCAGAACGCCAAAGCCAATCAACCACAAAACGTCCGGAATTTTCGTGCGGTCGAAAAAGCGTTGCGCAATAAATCCGACAAACACGACGACGGCAATCAACGACATCAAAAACAAAGTGTCTGCCATTTTTTTCGCGCTCCGATGGTTTAAAATAGCGGTTCGCCTATTTAAAACTGCGAGGTCAAAGTCATGGCTTTGGGCAGTGAACTTTTGGTTTTTTTCGGCGCGTTGTTCCTGTTGATTGTTTCCAGCAATGTCGTGCTCGACCAAGTGAGCAAAATCGCGAAACGCATGCGCATGAGCTCTTTTTTCGCCGGATTCTTGTTCGTGGGCGTGGCCACTTCCCTTCCCGAACTGGCCATCGCGTTCATCTCGAGCGCGGCCGGCGCTCCCGAATTCTATGTGGGAAACGTACTTGGCGCGAGCATTGCCGACATTTTGTGGGTGTTGGGCGCGACCGCATTGTTGGCCGGCGGCATTGTCAACAAGGACGAGTACAAGACCAACACCGCATTCATGCTCTTGATCTGCCTCATTCCATTGATACTGCTCTTTCGCGGCGCGATTTCTTTTTACATCGGCGCCTTGTTGTGGATTATCTTCGCATTGTACGTCATCTTGCTTTCCCGAAGCCAGCCCCACCCCATAATTTTTCACGACCACATCGGCCGCTTGAAAAACAATTTTTTCATTCTCGCGACGGGAATCATCGCATTGTTGGTCTCGGCCCACTTTCTCACGCAAAGCGCGCTCCAAATCGCCTCGCAGTTGAACCTCGCCACGGCCATCATCGGAGCCACGATTGTTTCCATCGGAACCACGACTCCCGAACTCGCTGTCAACATTTCTGGAATCTTGCAAAAAAAGCGCGCCATTGCCGTGGGAAACGTCATCGGTTCTGTCATCACCAACCTCACGCTCGTGCTGGGCGCGGGAGCGCTCGTCGCTTTCGTTCCCCTCTCGTTCAATGTAGTGGGGTCGAGCGTGTTCTTTTTGATGCTTTCTGCAGGCATTTTCGGCTTTTTCGTCTACTTTAGAAAACACGTTTCAAAAAACGCCGGAATCCTGTTGTTGATATTGTACATGGTGTACTTGCTCTCACAAGTGGGACTGTTGGAGTTTTTGTAAAAAAAGAGAATGAACGAATGGCCGGAAGGTTTTCCAATATCGGAGAAGCGCAAAGGATTCGACAGAAAGTCATCCGCGATTTGAACAAAAAAAAATCAAAAGCCGAAAAGAAATCAAAAACCGTCGGTCGGACAAAGCGTTAAACCCGGCCAATGCAAAAAAAACAATCCGTTCAAAATTCAATAATGCCTTTTTTGATCTTTCCGTCCATTCCGCGAATGGCATACTTGGAACCGCCGATAGAAGGCTTGTTGGCTTCGCGTTCTACTCTCCCACCCAAAAACGGAGAAACCAGTCCCGTAAACACGCAAACGACTTCCACTCTTCCTTGAAAAGAAGGATCCACTCGCGCACCCCAAATCACAGTCGCGTTGGGGTCGATGGTGTGCGTAATTTGTTCTCCAATCGCATTCGCTTCTCCCAACGTCAAATCTTCTCCGCCCGTAATGTGAATCAAACACCCTTTCGCGCCAAAAGGATCAACATCCAACAACGCGTTGGACAACGCGTCTTTCACCGCGCTTTCCCCCCGGTTGGAAGTGGAATCGCTTTCTCCCACCGCAATCGTCGAAATTCCTTTATTGGCCGTAACGGCTTTCACATCGGCAAAATCCAAATTAATCAAACTCGGCCGAGTCAAGGTTTCTGTAATCCCGCGCACGGTGCGGCAAATCAATTCATCCGCCACTTTGAATGCTTCATTCACAGGCAAGTTCGGCACCAATTCCAGCAAACGATTGTTGTCGATGACTATCGTAGAATCCGCGACTTGGGAAATGGAAACAATTCCGTCTTCCGCTTTCGCTTGCTTCAAACGCTCCAAATCAAAAGGGAAAGTAACAATTCCAATCGACAACGCTCCTGCCTTGTGCGCAATGTCGGCAATCAAAGGGGCCGCGCCAGTTCCCGTTCCTCCTCCCATTCCGGCAATAATAAACACCAATTTCGAATCGTACAACAAGTCTTCGATCAATCTTCGCGAATATTCCAAAGATTTTGCCCCCACTTCCGCGTGTCCTCCCGCGCCAAACCCTTGCGTTACCGCTTTTCCAATCAAAATCTTTGCAATATCGTCATCAATGGTCGAAAGATGCTGCTTGTCGGTATTGATCGCAACCAATTCTGCGCCTTGCAATCCCATGGCGTGCATTCGGTTGACAGAATTGCATCCGGCCCCGCCCACGCCTAACACCAAAATCTTGTTTTCCAAGTCTTTTGTCGAAACCGGTTCGGATTGGACAGAAACACTCATAGGAACGCACCGATATTGCTTGACGTGAAACCCATTAATAAGCTTTTTTGGCGACCTTTACATTGTGGGCAGGCGGGAGCGCTAGCCGTGCTCTGTCACGCGGAATCGGCTTTACCGTGCGCCAAAGCCTTGACAGCGGCCGGAAAAACGTTTCAACCGGCCATTGCAACCGCAGACCTTGTGTCCCCGACAGGTGTTGGTTGGACGCAAACCCGCCAGGATCGGAAGATAGCAACGGTAACGTTCTTACAACACGCTTTGGGCCAACGCAAGCGAGGAAGCGTGGCCGACCCTGAAACGTCAACTTTCTCGGTCCATGTCTTGGCGGCCCACACTTTGCCGCTTGCGATCGGCAATACCGCGTACCATCTTCGCTTTTACCTCGATGGTACTGGCTCGATGGAACTTTATTCGGCACTCGCCTCCCAATAAAAATTGTGCCATCCATCAATTCAAAAAATGCCTGCCCGAATAGCTCAGTAGGTAGAGCACCCGACTGTTAATCGGGTGGTCGATGGTTCAAGTCCATCTTCGGGCGCTATCATGAAACTGGCCATCGTCGGATTGAACGCTTCCGGAAAGGATTCGGTCGCTGATTATTTGAAGACAAAAGGCTTCGAAGCCTACACTTTGTCCGATGTCACGCGCGAAGAGTTGCGCAAGCGCGGATTGGAAATTTCGCGCCCCTTACTCATTCAAGTATCGAACGAATTGCGCGAAAAATACGGAAACGATTTCCTCGCACGAAAATGCTGGGAAAAGACCCAATCTACGGACGTTGCATTCGTTTCCATTCGCAATCCGGACGAAGTTCGGTTTTTCAAAGAAAAAGGTTGCGTCATATTGGAAGTTTCCACTACCGACTGGACGCGCTTTGAACGTTCTCGATTGCGCCAACGCGAAGGGGAAGCCGCCACATTTGAAGAGTTTCAACGCATTCAAAAACAAGAAATGGAAAACCCAAACAATCCAAGCGCGCAGCAGTTGAAAAAAGTTCTTGGAATGGCCGGCGAACGCATCGAAAACAACGGGTCTATAGAAGAATTGCACCGCAAAGTGGATGCGTTGCTGGAAAAGTTCGGGACAGCAAAATGATCGCCGTGCGTTCAAAATCAGAAATTTTCAATGCCAAGTCGGAATGGCTGGACGCCCGGTGGCACTTCGCCTTCGACTATTATAGGGATGCGAAAAACGAATCTTTTTCGCATTTGAGGGTGTTCAACAACGACCGCTTCGCGCCAGGCAACGGTTTTCCCTTCCACTCGCACGCCAACATGGAAATTGTCACGCTGGTGTTGGAAGGAGAATTGCAGCACGAAGATTCATTGGGAAACAAAGGAGTGTTGCACGAGAACGAGTTCCAAGTCATGACCGCAGGAAAAGGAATCGAACATTCCGAATCCAACCCTTCTTCCAAACCCTTGCACTTGTTGCAAGTGTGGTTGTTTCCCGAAAAGCAAGCACTAGAACCGGTGTGGGAGCAAAAACAATTTTCCGAAAAAGACTTTCACAACCAATGGGTTTGCGCGGTTTCCGAAAAGGGAGGAAATGCGCCGTTGCAGTTCAATCAACACGCTTCCTTCTATTTGGCCGAAATCGACATGGGAAAGACGCTCGAATTTTCGCCGAAAAAGCAAATTGCATTCGTTTTTGTCATCCGAGGAACGGTCGAACTGAATGACGTTCGCGTAGAAGAAGAAGGAGAAGTGCGCGTTTCGGGAGAAAAAGAATTGTCGTTGAAGGCGGTCAAAGAAGCGAAAGTATTGCTCCTCGACCTATATTAATTTTTGGCCAAAATCGGACATGTTTAAATAGAACAAAGTTCTTTCTTCCGCCATGCCTTGGTTCAAGCGACGCATTTCGAAAGAATTCCTGAAAAAGTCGGTCGTACAGCTGGACAGGCCAGACCCAAACCTTTCCAAACCCTATTTGCGAAAAGCCATCGTCGAATTGGATAGGCCGGATCCCGGAAAAGAACTCTTGAAGCCGTTGAAAGAATTAGAGTCGAAAATTTCCGCGTATCGCGCGGCCGACGAACCCGTCAATCTCAATAATGGAAAAATTTTATCGAGAGCCATGGAAAAACGGGCAAAGGAAGATGCCAAACAACGTCTGAAGCCTGAAATTTTTTCCAAAGCCAAAGAAGTGTATCCGTTGGCCAAAAAATTCGACGCTTCCCGCGACCGATTCCAGTACCTGTCTCGCGCCGAACAAGAGCATGCGCAAGGGATGGCGGTGCAGGGCATCAAAATGGAAATGAGAAAACCATTGTTTCCCGAAAAAGACAATTGGAGCTTGTGGAAACCGTGGACGTGGACCTGGTTCCGACAGAAACAATGAATCACGCGTTCAACGCTTTTTGGCACAATTCGCCCAATTCTTTTTAGGGAATCCGAACCTTTTTTAAGCAAGGCGAAACACGAAATTGAAAAGCCGCTTTCAACTGGCATTGTTGCGGTATTGCGGAGCAATACTGCAGAGACGGTGCCAGCTGACGTTCAGTCGCGGGGGTGGCAGAGTGGTCTAATGCGCGAGCCTGCTACGACGGTTTCGTCCGTCGGCGACGAGGTCCGTCGCGCTATCTTGCGATAGCGCATAAGGGCTGAATCGCTGCGCGAAATAGTGCGCAGAAAGCTCGTCTCCGCAAGGAGGCACGCGTTCAAATCGCGTCCCCCGCGCTTCATTCACCATTCAAGTCGGCGGGTTTAAGTGGTTTTCGGTCGACCACAAACCCTTCAACAGGAGAAAAGACCGACTATGAAACGATACCTGCAAAACTACGAACGAAATCTCGAGAGAGAATTGGTGCTGTTGCAAAACAGTGCCGTTTCTCCTCGAAACCAAGAACTGATTTTAGCATTCAAAAAACACAACAAGTCAAGAGAACTATCCATCCCACGAATTCTACGACAAGTTTCCGTGCTCCGCCTCATGGCCCAGCGCATGAACAAAGAATTCGAAAGCGTCAAAGCCGAAGACATCGAAACCTACTTTGAATGGATGCGCGACCAACACTTCGCCCCCAAATCCATCTCTACCTACAAAGAAATCATCAAAGTATTCTACAAATGGCTCAACGGAGGAACATATCCGGCCTGTGTTTCATGGATGCCCACTAACTCGAATTACCACACCACCAAGCTTCCAGAAGAGATGCTCACCCAAGAAGAAGTCAAAAAACTATTGCACTGTGCCCAAAACTTGCGCGACCAAGCTTTAATCGCCGTATTATGGGAAAGCGGCGCACGCATTGGAGAAATTGGTTCCATGCAAATCCGACACATCCAAATGGACGAGTTTGGCTGCCAAATCATCGTCAACGGAAAAACCGGAATGCGCCGCGTCCGCCTCGTCAACTCCGCCGCCTACTTGGTGGAATGGTTGAACAAGCACCCGGACGGCACCAACCCCCAAGCACCCTTATGGGTCAACATCGAACAAACCATCGGCGAGCAAATGATTTACGAAGACATGTACCGCATGCTCCG